>JBBSPC010000015.1:0-50843 GCA_038259125.1 Chroococcales cyanobacterium
AGGCTTTGACGATATTTTACTGTCTAGGCTTCTGCTTATTTTTAGCTTCTCTATTTCTATTTTTAGCTGCTCGATGATTTCTTGTTGACCCAGTATGAGCTTCACCAGTTCTTTCTTTGGCAACTGGTTGAGTTTTTTTAGATTCGTTTAACTCAGGTTCCTGGTTCATCTTACCGTTACATTACATAATTTTCTTAACGAGTGCAACCTTATCTCTCTTTTTAATACCTGAATCCTTACTTTCTCAATTTCAATATCTTCCATGGCCTTGTGCATCTGAAAGCCAGTTACAATCATTTCAAAAAAACTTAAGTTTTGAGATCTATTTTTTCCAAACATCTTTGATATGCAATTTGTATTGAGCTATTTTTAAAGTACCCAAAAACAAATTTCAAATGATATAGTCATTGATTAGGCAAATAAAGTCAAAACTTTACTTGACAAAGGCAGCTTGATCGCTATTTTGTTTTCGTTAATGATTTATTTTTAAGCAATTGGACTTCTTTATTCCAATTAGCTTTGATGTGAAAATTGTTTGTATTCATTGGCTTTAACTCAAAATTAATTGCTGACGATGGACTTGGAGTAATTGAAACTCCACACTTGCAACTTTTTCCAGCATATAAATTAAATTATCTGTTGATAGATTTGTACCATCATTACGACAGCTACCAGTAAAGCGAATTACGGCAGTATTGTTGTCTTGATCGTCTGATTCTAAAGAGAGAGAGAACAGGCGATCGCATAAATTAACGACTTTTTTATTCCCTGACTTAGTGAATTTCTCCCACAATATTTCTTGACTGTTTTTAATAGCATTAATCCACTTATCCCAGGCTGCATCTATATCTTCTTCTGACTGTACGGTAATCAGATATTCGGCTTTATCCATCAAACGACTAGCATTCAGAGATTTTATATCTACATCTTCTACTTTGTAAATAGGAAGATTATCTGGGAGTTGTGCCTCTAGTCTAGTGCGAAACTCTTCTACATCCATGTCTTCGGTCAGTTCAAAATCAACAATTTCACCGCTGCTGGTAATACCCAAGGACAAAGCATTGGCAATAGAAATTTTTGGTCCTGGATGATATCCGCCTGTAAAGGAAATAGGTAAGGCAGCGCGACGAATTGCCCGATCGAATAGACGCACTAGATCGAGATGGCTGATTAATCCCATTTCCGCAAGTTTCCCAAACCACATTCTGATCTTTTGCTCTTTGTGCTGGTTTGGTTTGTAATGTCCTGCAAATTCTGGAATAGCTGGGGGCTTAACAACAATATTGTGTCCAAAATCCGTTCCGCAAACACCACAGTGAGAACAGCCTTCATAGGCGCAGTCAGGTACGGTAGCAGCATCTAAAGCTCTTTGCAAATCTTCTTTGAGCCATTGTTTATCTATTCCTGTATTGATATGATCCCAGGGTAAAGGTGCATCTGTGGCATCGGCAATGGAGGTAGCTGTATCGGCATCTAAAAATATATTCCATTCTCCTTCTTCTACCTGACGATATTTCCAGGTTAAATCCGCTTCAGCGATCGCCTGTGACCAAGCACCATAGGCTTTATCTAAGTTTTCCCACCAAGAATCCATGCCTGCGCCCAATTCCCAGGCGCGTTTAACTACAGAGGCTAAACGGCGATCGCCCCTGCCTACAAAGTCTTCCATTGCTGAGATACGCACATCAGTGTAGTTAATTTTTACACCTTTGATACGGCGAAATTCTTCTTTGAGTAATTCTTGTTTACGCCTAAACTCGCTGGTAGATACAGAATGCCACTGAAAAGGCGTATGGGGTTTAGGAGTAAAGTTAGAAATAGTAATATTAAAGTTAAGGCGTTTACTACTAAGCTGACTGCATTCTCGGCGTAACCAGCGCACCGTATCGGCAATACCAGCTACATCAACATCAGTTTCTCCTGGTAAACCAATCATAAAGTAAAGCTTGACCTTACTCCAACCACGAGCGACGGCAGTTTGAATACCTCTTAATAACTCTTCGTTAGTTAATCCTTTATTTACTACATCTCGCATTCTTTGCGTGCCAGCTTCGGGAGCAAAGGTTAGCCCAGACTTTCTCAAGCCACCAATGATATCGGCAATGTTGTCATCAAAGCGATCTACTCTTTGGCTTGGTAGAGATAAAGATATATTCTCCGACTGTAAACGGTTTTTGATCTCCATCCCCACCGCAGGTAAAGCAAGGTAATCAGAGCAACTAAGAGATAATAAGGAAAACTCATTGTAGCCAGTTGCCCGCATTCCCTTGGTAATTGCGTCTACGACTTTATCTGGTTCAACATCCGTGGCAGGGCGAGTTAACATTCCTGGCTGACAAAAACGACAGCCACGAGTACAGCCTCTTCTTATTTCTACGGTAAGGCGATCGTGTACAGTTTCGATAAAGGGAACTAAGCCAATAGAATAGGCAGGAATAGGCGTAGCAACTCGACGCAATATCCGTTTAGGAACATCACAGTTAAGAGGATAGATCGAGCCATCTTGAGCCATTTCATAAAACCTGGGTACATATACCCCAGGAACTTGCGCTAAGTCTAACAACAGTTCTGCTTTACTAAGTCCTGCTGCCTTTCCTTCCTTGATAACCAAACCAATTTCGGGTAAAAGTTCTTCTCCATCACCCAAAGCAATAAAGTCAAAGAAATCTGCATAAGGTTCGGGGTTAGATGTAGCGGTTTGTCCCCCTGCAAAAATTAACGGATAATCTCCTTTATCCCTTTCTTGCCAAGTCAAGGGAATATTTGCCAAACTCAGCATTTCTAAGATGTTGGTTGCCCCTAACTCATAGCTAAGACTAAAGCCTAAAATATCAAAGTCTAAAAGCGATCGCTTTGATTCTAGAGCAAATAAGGGAGTATTGGTCGAGCGCAGTTTTGCTGAAAGATCGGGGGCTGGGAGATAAGTGCGATCGCACAACTGTTGCGGTTGAGCATTAATTATATTGTAAAGAATAATATGACCTAAATTTGATGCCCCCACCTCATAAACTTCAGGATAAGTCAGCACCCAACGTACCTCGGCTTCTGTCCAAGGTTTATGTACTGCACCAAGTTCGTTACCCAAATATCTAGCTGGCTTGGCTATATCGGCATCAACAAGGTTATCAAAGGCAAGGGTCAAAACTTAAATCTCCTAATAGGTCGAACAATCATCTCAGATATCTACTATATCGAATCCTCATAACTAATAGTTAGTCTGAATATAAAATGAGGTACAGAGATTAAGTTATAATTTATAATTAGCCAAAGAGAGAGTTTGAGTACTCGATCTTGAGATTTTTAGTGTCTTAAATACTTAAAAATTACCTAATCATCATCGAGATCCGTTTGATAGAATGCTTATTTCCCAAACGATCAATCATGATTTGACTGTTATTACTACTGACTCAGTATTTCCTCAATATGATGTCAAGTTAATTAAATAACAATACTATTACCAAGAAAGTCCCAAAATTTGGCTACGTAGCCAAAAATTATTAAAATTAAGCTTATCGATCACCTACGATTTTAAAAAAAAGGCAATTTTTTGATTGAGGAAAATAAGCAAACGCGAATCCTAATATTCATGGGTCAATGGCAAGACGCTTTTCAAAATGCAGTTAAAAACTCTATAGAGTGTATATTCCAAATTTTAGAGCTGCCAATAACATTTAATATCTTTATGATCGGTGTTCCTATTGCTACTCAAAATGTTGAGCAAATTTTCTTTCAGCAACAGGATTGTGAGTTTACTGCCGATGAATTTAAACAAGTTTTCGACCTAGCAAAAGATACATTTAACAACGATCCCGAACAATTCTTTTTTATAGATACTCCACATTTAAATCAAGTCCATAAAGATTCTCTTTATCCTAAAGCACTACGCAAAGCTGTTCAATCTATTTTAGAAAGACACGATCCAGAAAAAAAACAAATTTCTTTCTGTAGTTTTCCCCTTCAGAAAAATGAACATTGGATCGTGACAGTTATTCAACTTGAGAAGCAAAACTTCGATCATCAATATCGATTAACCAAAAAAGAACATGAGTTACATTCTATGCGCAAGTACAGAATAGATCGTTGTTTTCTAGAATCAGTAATTTATCGGATTTTAGCAGAAAGTGAATTAGAACTTCAAAAACCATCGGTGGAAGAAACTTTTTTCTTAGCTAATCCTAAACGAGTTATAGAAGATGCTGCATCCAGTTTACTCAAATCGGTAGAAGTTCACGTTAACCAGTGGAATAGTGTAGATTTATTATCTTTTGCCAATGCTGTAGCTGCTGAACGTTATGAAGGTGCATTTAGTAAGGGCAGATTAATAATTTGTCCGACTAATCACCCAGATATTCTCACCAAGATTAAATTAAAAGTGCCAATTATGATTGACGACTATAGAGGCATCAGAAAACTGCTCGAAGTCTCTAGTAGTCAGATGGCTTTATTGTGTGATGTTGAGACCGTCTGGGGGTTTGGAGTTCCACTAAATACGTATCAACCCAGCTTAGAAAATTTATTTGAAATTAGATTTACCGAACACTATACTTGGGAGTTAGCTCATGCTGAAAATATTATGCTGCGGGTTAAGTATCGAGAACCAAGATTGCCGAGAGAACGTTTTAACAAAGAGCAATTTTATGATTATGTATATGGGCTTTTTGAAGTTAACCAAGCAACAGTAGCTAGATTAGTAAAAGCTGTTGAGGCAGCGGTAGAACAACGCCATGGCACAATATTAGTTATAACCCCAGAAGCCGAGCAAGAAACAAAAAGATTAGCTGCTCAAAGCACTGTAATTGACGCAGTAACCGTTACCGAAGAAATGATTTCCCACATATCCAGCATTGATGGCGCAATTTTGATGTCTCCTGGTGGTGTTGTGCATTCGTTTGGAGTAATACTTGACGGAAAAGCTACTAAAAATGGGAATTCTGCCAGAGGAGCAAGATATAATTCTGCTATTCGCTATATTGATGGCGAAAAGGCTCGTGACGTTAATTGTTTAGCTCTTATTGTCTCTGAAGATGGCTATGCCGATCTTTATTCTACTTAACCTCAGTTTTGGTTGAGGCAATATAAAATCATTTTATTAATCCTATTTCTCGCAAACGCTCAGTTAAAAATTCGCCAGCGGTAATGTCTGCAAATTGTTTGGGGTTGTGTTCATCAATGCACTTAGTCAGACAGGTAAGATCCATCTGGGAAATTGGGTGCATAAAAAAAGGAATGGAGTAACGGGGAGTATGCAATAATTCTTTTGGCGGATTGACTACCCGATGAACAGTTGATTTTAATTTGTTGTTGGTAAGTCGTTCTAACATATCGCCAACGTTTACTACTATTTGATCGGGTAAAGCCTTTACCCAAATCCATTTGCCATCTTTGCGTAATATTTGCAAACCTTCTGCACTTGCGCCCATCAAGAGAGTAATTAGATTAATATCACCGTGGGCTGCTGCACGAACTGCGCCATCTGGAACTTCCTGGGGATTGGCTATAGGAAAGTAATGAATAGCACGGAGAATGCTGTTACCCAATTTTACTTTATCATCAAAATAAAACTCATTTAGTTCTAGATAAATTGCGATCGCTCTAAGAATCTTCAACCCTGCTGTTTCTAAAGTTCGGTAGGCTTCTACGGTCGCTGTGGCAAATTCAGGTACTTCTTGGGGAAATATATTAGCAGGATAACCTAAGCTAGATCTATCTGCTACGGCAATTTCTTGTCCTACGTGGTAAAACTCTTTTAAGTCTCCAACATTTCTACCTTTGGCGTGTTCTTTGCCTTTAGCGGTATATCCTCGTTGCCCTCCCAATCCTTTTTGATAATTTAATTTAATCGTTTCTGGTAAAGCAAAAAACTGTTCGACTGCACTATATAAGCTGGCTGTTAACTCTTCAGATAAGCCATGGTTCTTTACCGCCACAAAGCCAATATTTTGGTAAGCTTCACCCAAGGTTTGAACAAACTTTTGTTTGCGTTCAGGATTATTAGCAGTAAAGTCGTTTAGATCTATAGAAGGTACTTCATCGTATAAAATTTCGCTCATAGGTTTTTTAATTCATACTAGACGTATATCCTCATCTTTAATTAACGCTTCTAATTGCCTCTAATAACCCTCTGGCTTTATTTAAGGTTTCTTGATATTCAGTTTCAGGCACGGAGTCAGCTACCATTCCTGCCCCTGATTGTACCGAAACCATACACTGATTTTCTTTATAGGGACGAACAATCATGGTGCGGATAGTAATAGCAGTATTTAGCTGTCCTTCAAAATCATAGTAACCATAAACTCCAGAATAGGGTCCGCGTCTTTCGGATTCAAGTTCATTGATAATTTCCATAGCGCGAATCTTGGGTGCGCCACTCACTGTACCTGCAGGAAAACAGGCTTTTAATAAGTCCCAGGCTGTTTTATCAGGTTCTAGTTCACCAATAACATTGCTGACAATGTGCATTACATGAGAATAACGTTCGATTACCATTAGTTCATTAACGGTAACGCTGCCTTTAACACAGACACGACCAAGATCGTTTCTGCCTAAGTCTACTAGCATGATGTGTTCGGCGACTTCTTTGGGATCTTCTAAAAGATCTTTAGCATAAGCTTCGTCTTGGGCTTTGGTTTTGCCACGGGGGCGAGTTCCGGCAATGGGTCTAAGGGTGGCTTCAATTTTACCATCGCTTCTAACATCTGCTTTAACCATTACTTCTGGAGATGAACCAATTAGCTGCCAATCACCAAACTGATAGTAACTCATGTAGGGAGAAGGGTTAATTAGGCGCAGAGAGCGATACAAGTTGAAAGGATGACCTTTATAGACGGTGGAAAGCTTTTGAGATAAGACAACTTGAAAAATATCTCCTTTGTAGATATAGTCTTTGGCTTTGGAGACGTTTTCACAGAAAGCTTGCTTATCGGTATTGCTACAGTACACCAGCCCCGAATCAGGACTACTGCGACTATCTAAAGATTTCCATTCAAGAGATTTTGCTTCTATAGGCAGAGGTAGCTGTAGCTTGAGCATTAATTTAGTAACGCGATCGCTCGCATTTTGATATGCTTGTTCTAGGCTAACATCGGCATCTCGTAAGTCCGCATAGGAGATTGCCCAAATCTTGCGTTTTACCTGGTCAAAAATTATTAGATTATCTACCTGCATCCAAACTCCATCAGGTAAATCATCCTCACTCGGAGAATTGACGGGAACTCTTGGTTCAATCCAGTTAATCAATTCATAGCCCCACACGCCAAATAATCCCCCAATACCAGGAGGAAGTTGTGGCAGCTTCACTGGTTTAATCGAGGTTAAACAGCGATCGCTAATTTCAAAGGGATTACCTGTATACTCTTTAATCGAATTATCTCGATGAGTCTGGATAGTTTTGTTGCCTCTAGCTTCTAGTACCCACATAGGATCGCAGCCCAAAAAGCTATAGCGACCTATTTTTTCTTCTCCTTCTACAGACTCTAAAAGAAAATTATAGGGTTGACCTGCACATACTTTGTACCAAGCGGACACGGGAGTCTCTAAGTCAGCAACTAATTCTTGATATACAGGTATAAAATTACCTTGCTGTGCTAGTTCGGTAAATTGAGCGAAGTTGGGAAAGATCATGTTTTTGAAGGATGAGGAATGAGGGATGAAGGATGAGGAAACAGCTATTTAATCCTTCCTTTAAAAATTTCTCCATAGAAACTAATAATCTCCAAAAAAAAGGAGGACAAGTTTAGAAATATAAATCTATACTTTGCCCTTCCTAATTTTATCTGCTTTTTTTTAAACTTCGTAGGTTGCTTTCCCAGAGAATTTAATAGTAGCTGGTTGAGGATTTTTACCGATACTACGGTCTTTTATGCCGTTATATTCTCGACCTTCATTTACTTTTTCGGGGAACACGCCATCTGCGGGGTGCAGATATTGAATTTCACCACTAGGGAAAACGCGATAAATTTTATAGTCTTGAATTCTCGGCTTAAAAGTCCGTAGCTGCGCGCCCAATGCTAAACACTGTTCTTTGCGCGCTAAATAAAGTAGGTTTTCACCTTCGTTCATTATTGCTGCGCCACCAGTAGGCATTTCAAATACTTGTTCTTTACTACTTGTCCAAGTAATAGCGTACTTTTCTTCTACTTCTGCTTTGGTTAATAAACCACCTGTGCTGCCACCAAATTTGGGGGTTTTACCTGAAAGCTTTATATCTTCTGCCATGTTAAAAAAAATCCTCAATTTAAAGGTATTTACGGCATCCTATCATTCTGTTCAAGACAATATTGTGAGTATGTCAAAAACTGTAACAGTTTTTAGCAACGCTAACTGGCAGCGCGCGAAGAAGCGTTACGGAGTTATGCCCCGTTCTGACTAAGTAAGCAGCACTCTGTCCCATTTTCGAGCGTCTAAGTTAGTTCTTTTGTTTTTTGTTATTTTTTTTGCTGCTAGCTGTGGATTTAGCTGTTTTTTGCGTTTGCTTTTCTGAGTTGTTGCGGGTGGCTTTGATGGGAATCGTAAAATAAAATTTGCTACCCTTGTCTTTTCCTGGTGATTCTGCCCAAATTTCGCCTCCCCAATTTTTGACAATTTGTCGGCAGATAGCCAAACCCAAGCCCGTGCCTCCTGCACTACGTCTTAGGGACTCTTCTTCTTGATAAAAACGGTCAAACACAGTTTCTAAACTGCTAGTCTCTATGCCTCTGCCCGTGTCAGCAATCATGATTTCTAAGGTATTGCCTCCGTTTGTTTTTACAGCGATCTCAATTTTGCCGTCAGCTTGGGTAAATTTGCAGGCATTATCTAATAGCTTCACTAGCACTTCTACTAGCCATTCTCCATCTATCTGTACCAGGGGCAAATCTCTAGGGGTAGTTAGGTTTTTAATTTGAGGCAGCTTTGAACCATGATTACGCGCCTTGACATTACTAACTGCTAAATCAATACATTCGCTAATAGAAAGAGTTTCTAGATTCCACTCTATCCCACCGCCTTCTAAACGGGAGAGGGTAAGAAAATCTTGGACTAAATTACGCATTCTTTCTGCATCACTAAGGGCAGTATCGAGCATGATCTGACTCAACTCTAAAGGCATATCAGGTTCACTTGCCAAACTTTCCAGACATATTTGAATAGTTGAAAGAGGGGTACGCAGTTCGTGACCCACAATTGCCACCAAATTAGAACGGGTACGGTCTAAAGCTTCCAATTGTTCATTGAGATCTTCCAAATCGGCATAAGCTTCTGCTTGAATTAAAGCTACTCCCACCTGAGTTGCGATCGCATCTACTAAAGCAATGTCATCGGCTTTCCAGGCGATAGGCTTAGTTTCACAGTGATGTAATTCCATTACTCCCAGCAGTTTATCCTGATAAAGAATTGGCACTAATAGCCAAGACAAAATAGAGTAATTTTGAATTAAATTTTGAAAAAACTCTCCCGTCCCTTTCTCCTCGGCTATTTTATGTAAACGCTCGTCTTTTAGAGTATTGTCAACGCTAATAGTTTCTTTGATGGCGATCGCTTCTTCAAACAGGGGATTATTAGCTAGCTGCCATTTTTGCCCTCTAACAGACTTTATTCCTGGACTAGTAAATTCTCGATCTACCGTTGCTGTGGCATCCTCTTCGTGACAACGGTAAACAATACAGCGACATACGCCAATGCCTTCCCCTAGCTTTTGCACTGCAACCTGTAAAATTTGTTTGGTATGAAGCGATCTCCTTACAGCATCGCTGACAGAATTTAACAATATTTCCTTTTGTTGTTTGGCTGCTAAAGATTTATTAGCTTTTAATAACTTATATTGACTAGCCTGAAGATAAGTAACCAGTCTTTGCACAAAAGGATCTGGATTGGTTAAAGGTGAATCTATGTCTCTTTTTTTCTGCCTTACTTTTTTGGGCGATAAATATACTTGATTAGCCAGAGCAATTTTAGCAGCTAATTCTGGGCGATAAATACCAATGCGATCAAGCATGATTTTTGCTGCTTCTATGGTTACGGTGCGGTTAAAAGTCCATATTCCCTCAAAACGACGATTGGCATCGATTGGTGAGCCATAACTACGCTCATTTTCTTTAGATGAAAAGCTTTTTTCGCGACAAACTAGACAACTTGCATAGTGCTGACCAATAATTACTAAATGCCACTCTTGAGCTAGGGCATCAGTTGATTCAAAGGCAATGGTTTCGTACTCTTCTAGGCGATCTCCAAACTCTGTTTCTGGGGCTGCTAAAACATATACCTGATCGCTTTTATCAGCAATACGTTTATAACGATGAGATTCTTGACGATAAAAACGCTCCCGTTGAAAACTAGCAATCACTAGAGGCGTATCCGAATCATTTAAGACTAGATCTTCCATAGCGTGAGACAACGCCGTCAAAGAAGCCTTAAAATACATTTGTGGTCGCCAACTCGTGCAGGTTTCCAGCAACTGTCGTACAACAGAATTAGAAATGCTCATCTATAAAGTTTTTTTAGAAAGAATTATCCCCGCCTGGATATTTGGTTATCTCGGCTTGTCTTCAAGGCAGAATTCAACCAACGCTGTTTGTTGAACTATCTATTTTCTCAACTCAATATCTAGATACCCATTGAAGTAGATCTTTTGAACTATTAATGATTGGTTAAATAATTTGTTCAATATTAATATCCTACAAAACCCTAGTAACCTTTCGGCAATCCATCATCATAATTTGCAATAATTAAGCTCATTGAAGGCAACAGTTAGGATAATTCTGTTTTGTATTGCTAGATACTTTAGAGTGGTAGTTCAGCAAAAGCTAGAATACACTGTGAGATACTGTTTACCTGTAAATAGCATCTCCAGCAATATGCGCGTAACAAAGTCATGCCGTCAGGCTTATCGCTTTCGACCAAACCTATCACTCCTCACCACAGTTTTATGCTTGGCAATTCCCCTGCCTGCAAAAGCTTTAGAAGTCCAAGTATCTCCTAAAACACCCCAGCAGGGAGATACTATCTCAGTTATTGTAACCCCTGATGATCCCCGTACTCCTCCAATCATTACGGTAGATCAAAAAGATTATCCTGTATTTCCTCTTCAAGGCAAATATCGTGCTTTGATCCCTACTTCTCCTTTAAATTCTCCAGGAAAAATGACTCTTCAGGTCAAAGAAAATAATCAAACCAGCAATCTTGGAGTCTGGCTAAAAAGTCGCACCTTTCCCGTACAGCGTATCACCCTGAGTGGTAAAGCGGATCGTCCAGCAACTCAACTAGAACTAGACAAAGTATCGGCTTTTAAAAAATTAGTTACTCCGCAAAAATATTGGCAAGGTTCGTTTATACGTCCCAACGCTGGGAGTATTTCCAGTGTATTTGGCATCCGCCGTTATTATAATGGCGTATTTGCTAATGATTACTATCATAAAGGAGTGGATTATGCTGGTGGATATGGCTCCTCTGTAGTTGCCCCCGCAGCTGGGAAAATTAGACTAATAGGCAGAGAAAAGGACGGTTTTCACGTTCATGGCAATATTGTCGGCATCGATCACGGACAAGGAGTGCTAAGCATTTTTATGCACTTACAAGACATTAATGTGGCAGAAGGAGAAATGGTCAAAGCTGGTCAGCAAATTGGCACGATTGGCTCAACTGGAGCTTCTACTGGTCCTCATCTGCATTGGGGTTTATATGTTGACGGGGTGGCAGTAGACCCTGTCCCTTGGCGGTTTGGTGTCGTTGAATGAACTACATATTTGGCAAAACCGCGCATTTTAAGCTAAATAGCTTTTCGATTTCTAATTATAGATATTAAGATAGTGCGGGAGATTGGCTTAACTTACATTTATTCATCATCATTTAGTTAATTATGGGCATCAATTCGATTGTCGAACAAGCAATGCAAGACGGCTATCTTACTCCCAGTATGGAAGCTGAAGTAGGCAGAATTTGTGACACGGCAGCAGAACTATCCGTAGAAGAGTATATAGCTTTAGATCAGCTTATGGGCGCGCTACTGACGGGAGAAGTGGTAGCCGTCCCTCGCAAACAGTTTATCAATGTAATGGAGGAATTGGTCTTGAGTGATGCGATTACTCGCGTTGCTGAGATTGAACAAACTAGCGATACTTCTTTGGATGTAGGAGATATTGCTGCCTATGCTTTAAACCGTTTACCACCCCTATATGCAACTACTGAAGAAGGAGCGAATTATCAGCGTCAACGGGCAAGACAAGAATTGCAAACATTAATTCAAGAGCAGGTAAAAGAAGCGATTAATCGCTATTTAGACCGACCAGAATTTTTTCCAGAAAGGCAGGCTATTAATTCTCAAAACAATTCTAATATGGCAAATCAACTCAGCAGTTTATTAAAAGATTATGCCCCTGGCTACGAAAAAGACAGTAATTTTTCTTAAGCTGGTTAATATAGCTGAAAAAGCATTAGGACAAGCTTTGCTTTAGACCATTGTTGCGGGAAAGAAACAAAGAAAAAGCTCGGTCAAAAATTGCCTTGGAACTTTTGTGATTTATTTTCAGTCTTGGAGAAAGATATACCAAAGCTCTATACTGAGGTTAATTAAGTTCATGAGTCTATCTCTTCCTGTATCTTGGTCTGAGACTGAGGTGAGTGAAACTAAATGCTTAGTGTCTCCTGAAAAACTCTCTAATTACGACCTGATTGTTTACTGTCAAGCAAATGCCCAGCCCGATAAAGCTGCATTTGCTGAATTGCTGCACAGATATCAATCTCATTTGAACCGTCTTTTCTATCATTTAGCTCCAGATTGGCAAGAACGAGCAGATATGGCTCAAGAGGTGTGGATTAGAGTCTATCGCAATGTTCATCGGCTTCAAGATCCAGCCAAGTTTCGTGGTTGGCTTAGTCGTATTGCTACTAATCTTTTTTATGACGAACTACGCAAGCGTAAGCGCGTTAGTCAGCCTCTTTCTTTGGATGCTCCCCATTATGTCGAAGACGGCGAAATGAGTTGGGAATTGCCTGATGATGCTCCAAGTCCTAGTGATGATTTGGCTACTAGAGAGTTCTATGAGCATTTGCAAACAGCGATCGCTGCACTGCCCGAAACTTTTCGTACTACTATTGTCTTACGAGAAATTGAAGGGCTAGCTTATGAAGAAATTGCTGAAATTACAGGCGTGTCTCTAGGCACGGTGAAATCTAGGATCGCCAGAGCCAGACTTAAACTTCAGTCAGTGTTGCAAAACTATCTAGATGAAGAGTAAATTGGTATGTAGACCAGCTTTAATAATTGATATTCAACAGAGATTAATTTGGCTGGCTCTTTAGCTCATAGATTGTTCCTCACTTTTATTCTTAAAAATATTGGTAATGTTAAAATGACATCTAATTTTGAAGGTTTTGAGTCAGACATTAAGCAAACCGACTCTAAAACAGAAGACTCAGCCCTAGATTATTTTGAATTACTTAGTGCTTATGTTGATGGAGAGCTATCTACTCCCCAAAAGAATCAGGTACAGGCTTTGATCGACCGAGATCCTCAAATTAAGCAAGTTTATACCCAACTGCTGGCTTTGCACAGTCAGATGCAGCACTCTATTGCTCCACCCAGCGAAAAATCTGTAGACGAAATTACTAAAGGAGTTTTTCGACTGGTAGAACATCGTCGTTCTCGTAGACGTAAATTAGTTTGGGGTGGAGGAGCGATCGCAGCTTCTTTATTTGCTATTATTTCAGGCATGATTCCAGGAATCAACCCAGCTTTAAAAATGGCAACATTAGATGCTCCTACTGCGGTCAATTCTCCAGCATTTATGTTAGCAGTAGCGGTTAATAAACCTGCAATCAATATTCCTAAGTCTGCTACTGGCTATTCTTTAAAAACTAACTCAACTCGATATTAGAGCTTACTGTCTTTCTACAACTGGTTGCACACAAACTCTTTCCATGGTTTCATTCATAGTAGCAATGTTAAGATTAACAACCGTCTCTTCTTTGGTTTCAATTAAAGATTTTTTGGCAACATCGCCATTATATACAAAGTTATAACCATTGTTAACAGCATATTGATTGGCAATATCGCCTGATTGACTAATTAGTTTTTGCCAGCCATCAAGATCGCGATTAAAATCAAAACTTCTGGTGCAGATTGATGATTTGTCCGTAATACTTTGACTATTTAATTCTAAATTTGCCTTGCCATCTTGTTCTAAATTGTTGATAGTGCCAACATCAGACACAGTAGGTTCAACAATATTTACTGATATAGGTGGATCGAGTTCTGGCTCAAAAACTATTTCACTGTTATTCTGCATCACGGTAGAATAATAGCGATCGCCATCTTTGCCGACAAAGTAAACTGTTTTGCCATAGTTAGCTTGAAAAACATCTCCACTAAAAACAGATTGGGCAGGAGCTAAAATAGCTTCGTTTTGGTCTGACTTTGATTGACGGTGATAATAAAAACTGCCTTCTAATTGACAAATATTAATATAGTAATCTTCGGTTTCAAAACTGTATACTTCTCTGTATTTAGAATCTATTGACGCGCAAGCTTCAGCCTTTTGCGCTATAGGAATATTCATCTCCTGATTGCTTTTAGTAAAATAACTACTAGAAGAATTAGAAATAGCTTTGGTTTTTGATGTCGCTAAAAGCGAACTGTGTCCCCAAAAAAAAGAGCCAATTAATATTATGAATAGATATATTTGCTTGTACCAATTAATCATGGCAAAATAAGACTTTTTAAAAGATTTTAAAGAATATTTGGATTAATAAAATGAGTTTGTAAAAAACTGGCAAACTTGCTGCTTGTATTTCGGTAAAGCATCAAATTATTTGTATCTTTTTCTAAGTTTAAGCTCAAAGAGTAAAGAGTTAGACAATGCCAAATCTTTTCTTGCTTTAGCTTTTTTTAAGATTTAAATAGCAGTTTGTTTATGTCGTTAATTTAGTAGTTTATTTTGCTACTGCTAATCAAGGAGGCTTTTATTCTATACTTTTTAGATAGTGGCTAAAAAGATAAAACACTGCCAACCTAAGAAATAATCTAGGTTTTAAGAATTTTTGTTAATTTAAACTTATATATATGAATATAAAGTTAGTTAACGAGTTAAATTTGTATAATATTTCTGAATCAATTTGATTAATGGCTTTTTTACCGCATCACAGACCAAAAAAGTTATCTCTTGGACCCCTTGAAGCCGAAATCCTGGCGATAGTCTGGAAATTAAAGATAGTTACGGTCAAAAATGTACATGACTTTATTTTGCAAGATCCCGATCGCGAACTAGCTTATACTTCGGTGACCACAGTGCTTAGACGTTTGACTCAAAAAGGTTGGCTCAAATGCAGTAAAAAAGGACGTGCTTTTTCCTGGCAAGCTTTAGTTTCTTGTGAACAGGCACAGGCAATCCAATCTTACGAAAAGCTAAATCATTTTCTAGCTATAAGTAACCCCGACGTAGTAGCTTCTTTTGCTGACAGTTTAGATACTGCCAGCTTAGAGCAGCTAGAAGCGATTGCATCTCGCCTTCAAACCATTCGCAGTCAAAGAGAGGAACAAACATAATGCACCTGTTCGCCGTATTAATTATTATTGCTCTAGCCTGGATTGTGCGCCGTAGTTCAATTGGGACAGGAACATGGGCTAAACGTTGGCATCAAGCTTTGTTTGTCTTGGTATTTCCTGCACTATTGCTATTAACTACAGCGATTGCAGTATTATATATGGGTTGTCATGGTGCAATGCTAGGCATACAGGTTGGCTCATGGGGATGTGCTGTATCAGCTTGCATAATCATCTTTGCTTTAGGGTGCTTGGGCAAATTAGCTTACCAGGGTAATCAAGCTATAGATCGACTAACTAACTATGAGCAGCAATCAATAGAGGGGAATACCGCCAGAATCATTGAGCTTGATTTGCCCTATAGCGCGCAGATTGGCTTTTGGCGGTCTGAATTAGTGGTTAGTCGTGGTTTGCTGGCTACTTTAGACCAAGAGCATCTAAAGGCAGTTTTAGCCCATGAGCAGGCTCATGTATATTACCGCGATACCTTTTGGTTTTTCTGGCTTGGCTGGTTGCGATCCTTTAGCTGCTGGCTACCTAATACAGAAACTTTATGGCAAGAACTAGTGTTGCTTAGAGAACTAAGAGCAGATTGTCAAGCTGCTCAAGAAGTTGACTTTTTGCTGTTGGCAGAATCTCTGTTAATCGTAGCTAAAACACCTTTAGAATCTTCTCCTATTTTGTGTGCCAATTTCAATGACTATACAGTAGGCGATCGCCTTAATGAAAGAATAAATTCTTTGCTAGAGGAAACTAAGCCAGTAGATTCGGTTCAGTGGCAGTACTGGAGTTGGGTATGTTTACTATTTTTACCTCTGCTAACAATTCCTTTGCATTATTAGACCAGTCGGAAATAAGAGAAAATAAAGAGAAGAGCTTATGGTTTTGTTCGTAAAACCATAAGCTCTTTTTTAAACCTTCTCACTGTCGCAGAATTGACTTTAAATAGCCATTACCACTTAAGCGCGATCGCCAAATAGCGATTAAATTAGACTTTTAGTTTCAATTTACCCAACTTTACTCTAGGTTATGGGAGATAGAGGACAAAATCTACTGCACTGCGTAAGTCCTAAACTATTTCACTGCCATTTAGCCGACGAATTGCTACAACTCCAGGTAAAGGTGGTTGATTGGCTTTGCCACTGGGCCAATTTGAACCAAGGGGTACTTGGCGTTGTTGTTTAAAAGCTGTTCCGTCTGTGGCTAATAGTTCAAAATCTCTGGCTTCTGCTGCCATATCTTGACGCATACCGTTATTTTCCCCTGGATGCTGGATCGAAAGAAATAAACTGCTGTTATTGTTATTAAAAGTTATGCCAGTACATTCGCACTCCATAGGACCGATCGCAAAAGGATAAGACTTTCCTGCATTTTCTCCCGACAAAAGAATATACCACATGGAGTTATTCCCAAATGCTCCAGTTAGGTCTTTACCAGTTAATTTTGTTCCGTCTTTTATTCTCGTGGGGATCGCTTCATTCTGAACACTAGTAGACATATCAGTCACGACCCAAAGGTTACCTTTTTTATCTAAGGTCAAGTTATCAGGATTAGCAAAACCAGCACCTCCGTTGGCGACTTCGCCTCCAGTAGCCAGCATACTCCAGGTAAAGCCCAGAGCAGCAGGATCGCTGTCGTCTTCTTCTAGTTTCATGATCCAGCCATATTCGTAATCTGTTTCTCCGTTGGGACCAACGAAAATCGCCTTATCAGGGCCTCCTTCATCATCAGCAGAGCCAGAGGTGAAAGCAATAAATAAAGTACCCTTATCGTCAATTTCGGTGTCTTCAGGGCGAGCTGTGCAGGTTATTCCTGCTGCTGATGCTGCAAAGTGAGCATCAATCAAAATTGCTCCTTGAGTTTCTTCGGGACTATTACCCTGATATAAGTCTCCTAAAGTTTTAAATTGAGATAAGGGCTGCAATTGTTCTTCTGATGATACCTCCATCACTCCCCCGGCGGTGCGATCGCTGTTGGGCATCATCACCATTTCTCCCACAACCTGATTAGGAGATACAGGATTAATTTTAGTATCAGAATTGAGTGGAATCCATTCCCCTACTCCATTGGCAGAGAATTTTGCCCCGTAGAGCATTCCCGCTTCAAAAAGACGCGAGTTTGCCTTGTCTTGGGGATCTTGGATTTTTGACTGGCTAATAAATTTATACAAATGTCCCCCACGGCGATCGCATCCTGAATACACCGCTAAGTTTTTCCCTGCTACCGCTCGAACACCAAAGGCTTCATGGCGATAACGTCCTAGCCAAGTGTGTTTTGTGCCGTAATCATCTGGATTAACAGGATCTATTTCGACCATCCAGCCATATTTATTCCCCGCCAAACCAAACACATTAGCTCTACCGTCCACATCCTCCTCGGTAATTAAAAATGGCTTGTCCCTAGGGTTTAAGGATGAACCATCTGCCATAACTGGCTCTGGTACTTGATCTTGAAAGTTTTCTTCCGCGCTTAAGACTGTTCCCCAAGGAGTTGTTCCCCCTGCACAGTTTTGAAACGTACCAATAATGCGATCGCCCAAGTTATCCTCATAACCAAGTTTATTCGGCTTAGTAAATATCGCCACCGCAGCCCCCGTGGCCTTTAGAGCCTGCTTGGGGTTATCTAAGCCCGAAATACCTGTTACTCGGCGATCTGCTGTAGAGTAGGTTCTCTCCCACTTGCCATCAGCATTACGTTTGACAGAAATAACTCCCAATCCCTGATCGATTAAGCCTTCTCTAGAAACCTCTTGGATTTTTGCTTTCAAATCATTATCTTCAAGACTAAAAGCGTCTATTTCTCCTTCAGTAGCTTCAGCCATAGCAATTAATTCAGCAAAAGGAAGCTGTTTGCCAATCACCAATGGATAGGTTTGCATCCATGTCCCGCCACTGATATATTCAAAATTAACTGCCAAATAGCCTTCATTGGGTGCAGTCTCAATTAAAGATAGATAATCATTGTTGTAGCCAAAACGAGAATCTCCTACGCGATCGCCCCAAGTAGCAATTAAATCATAAGTAAAGCCTTCAGGTAAAACTAAATCATCTTTAACTTCATAGCTTTGATAGGTCTCTAGCTGTTGAGCAATAGGAAATATATCTGTGTTTAAAGGAAGAGGAACTTTGACGGGTTGAAAGTTCAAACTCGTTGTCATTGTTCCAAATTGAGTAATAGTTTCAGCCATAACTGAGGAACTATTAGGCATAATCTTTTTCTGAGACCATGAACCTGTAGCGAGCGATCCAGCAGCGGCACCAAAAAAAAGCAGAAAATGACGGCGATTTACGTTCATATTGATTGTATGTATTCGGAAAATAAAATAAAGCAATGTGTTGAGCGTGGGGGATGCTGGTGTTTCGCCAGCTTATCCAACCACGCTGTTGAGCATGAGATAGGGCGAGGAGACCTCTTTCTTGTCAACCCCTTAAAGGATGCTAGTGTTTTGCCAGCTAATCCAATCGGGCTGTTGAGAAATTATTATTCTTAAGTTAAACTCCGAGTGTTAACAACTTATTAACTTTATAGTTTCTATTCAATAATTTTTTTATTTGTAATCAGACAATTCCAAATGTCATATCTGTTTTAGAGCTTATTTAGAGCAGCTATTTACGTAATATCTTATGGTTTTTTGGCAAGAATGGCTTTTTCATACAAACAACTGGCTTAGTTCTCTTGGTTACTTAGCTTATCCTGCATTTATTGGTATATATCTATTGGCAACCCTAGTCGGGTTGCCTGCAATTTTTCTTTTTTTAGCTGCTGGTAGTTTATTTGGCTTTATTCCTGGATTCGTTATGGTATCGTTTGCCGATACCCTTAGCGTTGCTACTTGTTATCTACTAGGCAGGACTGTCGCTCGTAAAACGGTTAGTAAATGGCTAAATAAACGTCCACATTGGGGAAAATTTGACCGCGCAGTTGCAGAAAAAGGTTGGAAAATAGTATTTCTAACTCGTCTTTCCCCAATTGTTCCGTCTAATGTCCTCAACTATGGCTTTAGCTTAACTAAAATCAATTTTTGGCTATATTTGTTTGTATCTTGGCTGGGTATGCTGCCAGTAATTGCTCTATACGTTTATTTGGCTTCTGTCGGCATTAATTTACTTTCAGGTAATTACGATGATCCAAAACAAATTGTGGCTTCGGTTATTGGCTTGATTACGGCGTTGATGGCGATCGCCTACACCACAAAATTAATCCACGGCACTTTATTTAATAAATCTAAAGAACAAGTTCAATCAAAACCAGCTATACAAACAAAATCTCAAAAACCTCGCAACACAGATATAGAAAAAGCAAGACGCTGAATAAAGAATTTAGATATTTTTACTGGTTTCAATTCGTATTAAACTTACAGTTAGAGCGGGTGGAAACGCTACATGAGGCTAAAGCCTTTGTATTTAAGAAGCTTGTTCCACATCCGCTTCGGCAGTTAAAGCAGTACCAAACAAACAATAGGTAAAAAATAATTGTAAGTATTGAGGAATGGGCTTTATGACTTATCAGGCAACTCTCAACGGTACTCAACAGATAACGATCTCTAATCAGGGTAGGCAAACTCAAATTACTCTGATGGCTAGCAGTCCAGGACAACAACAAAGTCAGAGTAGTAGCTTTACTACAGGAATATGGATTAATCCACCACAGTTATTTAATACTGCCCAAGGCTTTATTTTGCAAATTAACGCCGAGCAAGGTAAGAATTTTATTCAGATTCAAGCTAACGGTATCAGCACCATCAAAGGCATCCCATCCCTACAAGATGCCACTTCAATTGAACTAGAAACCGTTGGGGATCGTTCTGGTCAAGCCGATCTGAAGTTTGAGCCAATGCAGCCAATGAAAATGGGTAATATGTCTATGGATATTAATTCCATGTCAATGCAAATGGGTGATATGTCTCTTAATCTGGGGAATAAATCAAAAAGTACTGTTTCTAAGACTTTTTGCTCTCAGTGTGGCATAGAAGCTAAAAATGGCGATCGCTTTTGTCGTAGCTGTGGTCATAACTTAAGCCAGTGAACAGTTATAGGACAAAATATTGCTAACTATATTTGTCGCCTCCACATATGGCGATCGCTAATATCAATACTAAATAGATTTTTTAGGGTGTTTTGCTCTTAGATTGTTGCTTCATCTATGTTCATGGTAGCGTTACTGTTGCCTGATTCGAGCAGAGGTAAAAACTTGCGAATCAGTCCCACAGTAACGCTAGGAAGTTCTAACTGAGGTGTAAAACCTACATCGCTCAACTGATACATAATGCGGATTGCTTGGGGATTCATTTCTTGTAAACGATGTCCTACTTCTGGTCCTGTATATTCTGATGCCTGACCCCAAATCAATGCTGTAGGAATGGTTAATTGAGTAATATACTGAGTCAAATCGAAACAAAGATCGCCTCTTACAAAAGATAGTGCAGCATACTCGGCGTTAGGCTGCTGTGCTGACTGTAAATATGCTTCAACTAATTCAGGATAAACTCGATCGCCCTTGGCAAACTGCCGTTGTTCCAAAAAACTCCGAATACCAAAACTAGTAGCAACTCCCGTACTATAAAGTAAGCGATCGATTATCGGTGTGGCAGCTAGTTTAGTAAAAAAGTTATCTTGATAATCTTTGCCGAACTCATTTAATCCGGCTGCGGTAGTCAGAATCAAAGATTTAAATAATTCGGGACGAGCGATCGCAGCACGAATTGTAAAGGCTGCTGTAAGAGCTGAAGCAATTACTATAACAGGTTCACTACAGGTTTGTTCGATGAACTTTTGAATAGATGTAACGTAATCCTCTACTTCATAGTTACGTTCGGGATGTGCCGATCTACCCCAACCCAACAGATCGGGAGCAAGGATGCGATATTCGGTGGCGAAAGCAGGATAAACTTTTGACCACTCGTAAGCCGAAGAACCACCACCTAAACCATGTAAAAATACTAAGGTTTCTCTAGAACTTACTTCTGCATCATTCCAAGGCGGACAATCATTGGTGTAGTAAACTATGTAACCCAAATTTGTCTGAGTAGATTTTTGGCTGAAACCAAAAGGTATAAACATCTTTATATTTTCTAATTAAGATAAGTTTTTTCAAATTATAAATATAAAGATAAGTTGGTAATGCTTATTTTTCATCTTTCAAAAGTGGGAAGAAATAACAAATACCTAAGTAGGTGGATCAACACGAGCTTGGAGGCAAGGGATTAGCCACAGCCAGTTCTCTGACCAAGAGCATTTCCGCTCGTTAAATTAATTAGAAGATGGTTTAGGTAGGAAATTGGAGAATCAGAGAATAGGAAATTAGAGAGATAATTCCAGTTCAATCAATAATATTTGTTATTTTTGCTACTTTTTGCCTTTTTCTAGCTAAATTAACAACACCAAAAAATAATCTTATAACTTGTGATAGAGTCTTGCCAAAAATCAGTTTGTTAAGTTTTGTATAAGCACTAAAACAGAATTCAAAAAGGTTAACAAAATATGCAAACTCAAACACCAGAACCAAAATTAGGATTTACCAGATTTGCCGAACTGTGGAATGGTCGCTTGGCGATGATCGGTTTCTTGTCTGCTGCAGTCGTGGAAATTGTAACAGGACAAGGCATTCTAGGACAGCTTGGTATTATGTAATTTGTCACTAATTTACTAATTGGGATTATTATTTCCTGGCTTTCATAGAGTCAGAAAATCATTAGAGAGAGTAAGTTTTTTAGTTATTAATTAAACTGAAATCTCTTGTTTCTTGATTCATTGCTCGACTTCTAAAGTAGCAAATTTTGAATTTCCAGTAATTTTTAGCTCGATAAAACACGTAAACATAATTGAGCTAAAGTTACTCTTTTACTCTTCATTTACGAACTTAAATCATGAATTCTTCTAGACGCAATTTTGCGCTGCGGCGAACAGCAACAATTTTATCAATTGTAATTTTAACCTTAGCTATTATTGCAGCCGTATCGGGTATTTTAATCAGTTTTTACTATGAACCTGCTGCGGGAGACGCTTACAAATCTCTTGCCGATATTAGTGAAACTATTCCTTATGGTTGGGCAATCTACAGTCTACACAATTTAGCTGGTAACGGAATTATAGTAGCAGCACTAATTCAAATTATTGTTATGTTTTTTGGCAGACAATTTCAACGTAGCTGGTTTACAGGCTGGATTAGCGGAATTCTACTGGCTTTATCAGTTATTGGACTAGGTTGGACAGCAATGATTCTTAGCTGGAGTCAACTAGGTTATTGGCGTTTAAAAGTAGAGCTAGGAACTATTGCAGCCATTCCTCTTGTCGGAGAAATTATCAAAAATATCCTAATAGGAACAGGAGGCATTAACACTACAGCAATTGTTCATTTTTACACCATCCATAGTTATGTTCTCTCGGTAATAGCGATCGCTTTATCGGCAATACAGTTAGTAGCTTTAGTTACTCAAGAACAAAAGCAAAAAGTTCTATTACTACAACAATTGGAAAAGTTAGCAGTATCTCCAGAACAACAAGAAGCTAACTCAAAAAATATTACCACACAAATCTAACTCTGATTATAAAACTAAATTTAAAAGTAGTTTATGCACAATTTTTTAGGATCAAAAACAACCTATCTTGAGTCTAATTCTCGAACGAGTATTATTGTTGGACTTATTATAATATTTCTTTGGTTTGTTAGTTTAATTGGATTTCTAAGAATAAATACTACTACAATCTTTCCACTATGGATTATTGTTGGCGTTCTTTTAAGATCTTTTTTACATACTGGATTATTTATTACTACCCACGAAGCAATACACGGAATTATTTCTCAAAATCGAAAAGTTAACAATGGGATTGGCTACATAACTTCTTTTCTGTACGCATTATTACCCTATAAACTTCTTGCCAAAAATCATCAATTACATCATCTCTATCCCGCTACCGAAAAAGACCCTGATTTTCATTTTGCAGATTCCAACAACTTTTTGTTTTGGTATTTCAGCTTTATGAAAGAATATCAAAAAAGAAAACAAGTCTGGGTATTACTAATTGGAATGACAGTTATTTATGCAATTTTTATTAGTTTACATATTCCTCCCAGCAATATCTTTTTC
Organism: Chroococcales cyanobacterium; assembly: GCA_038259125.1. Taxonomy (GTDB): domain Bacteria; phylum Cyanobacteriota; class Cyanobacteriia; order Cyanobacteriales; family Xenococcaceae; genus Waterburya. The sequence continues at coordinate 23,598 of JBBSPC010000015.1, forward strand.
TTTTGGGTAATCCCTATTTTGATCAGCTCTTTACAACTTTTTACCTTTGGAATATTTTTACCCCATCGGCAACAAGATCAAGGCAATCTCCACCGAGCAAGAAGTAATAATTACTCAACATTTTGGTCTTTTATTACTTGTTATCATTTTGGGTATCATTGGGAGCATCATCAGTATCCTAATTTACCTTGGTACAAGCTACCCTTGGCTCGTCAGGAAAGTATTAATTTTAGACAGGAATAAGCTGATCGACATTAAAGTTATCGGTTGAGATTACCAGGGATATGTAGAAAATGTAATTGTAAATATGACCAACGCTTATTTTGTAATTTAATAATAGCTCAAATATGAGACGTTTTGAAGACAAGGTAGCAATTGTAACGGTTGCAGGGACAGGAATTAGCTCACTCACTTATCTTCTTCTTGAGATTGAGCGATTGATTAAACCTAAAATGGCTGCAAAGATTATCGAACCGATAATTGACCAAACAATTGGAAAAGGTTGACCGCCAACGTTAACGGCAAACAGTATAGGCAAACTTAATTCTCTAGCTAGCCAAACTCCTAAATAAGCTCCAATAATGCCGACAAAAATTGAAGCAAGACAACCCCCTGCTGAATAACCAACTAATGATTGCCCAATTGCGCCACAGATCGCAGCAATAAGCAGTAAAATCAAAACTTCTGTTAATGTCATTGATCGATTGAGCCTCTTAACTTAGGTTAATTTTTTTATACTACTTAAAATTTGTAGTCTAGTAATAATTATGACGCTATTATGCTCTGCTTTCTAAAAGCGCGATCGCTTTCCTAGGGTGCGAATTGTGAAATGTAACGCACAGAATCAATTTTGATAGCTGATACCAAATAAAAAAAAGAACACAACAGATCACTCGTAGGGCGAGGCACACCCCACCCTACCATTTTTAGGTGTCGCAAACATTTATTGATTTGGTATGAGAAAAAGCGCGAACGTTTAGAGGATTCTTGAGTATTTATTTAGAGTCAGGTTATAACGGAGATGACGTTAAGCAATCTTAGCAATTGCTCATATTAACTTTAGGAAATAAATAATAATGAACGATCTTTACTCGATAGTTATTCAATGGTCTGATAAAGATAACTGCTTTGTAGCAACTCTGCCTGAATGGGAAAATCGCCATGCCCAAGGACAATCTTATGAGCAGGCTTTAGAAAATGCTCAAGAAGCTTTGCAAGTTTTAGTAGAGTTATCAAAATCTCAGGGAGAATCCCTACCTGAGCCACAAAATTTTCAGGTAACCTCTGTAATTAAATAATACTTTTGAACTCTATTGTTTTAATTTTCTACTAAGCGAAACAAAAATAACTGGCTAATTTGTTCATCATTAAAATTATCATCACTAATTAAAAGCAAGCTTTGACTACCATCAGGCAAACGTGGTCCTATAGTCATTCCTTCCAAGTTATCTAGCTCAATCTCTAAATCTTCTAAATTAAACAATAGTTGTTTTTTTAAAGGTCTTATTTGACTTATATTGTCTCTAAGACTATTTATATTACTCGTGTCGGTGGCATTGCCGATAACTACCTGAAATATTTTTGCCCCAGCCCCAGCAAAGCCAAAGGTTCTTTCTAAACTAAAAAAATAGCCTTCGGTTTGCAGTGCTACCAGTTCTGTCAGCCCATTGGAAATAACTTCTGTTGGTGCGGGTTCAAGTAGATATAAATGTTCAGCTACTAAAACTGGACTGCCAATAGGATTGATGACGTAATGTAAAAAGCGAATTCTTGCCTGTTCTTCTCTGGCAAAAGATTCGTCTTGTAATAGGGCTGATTCAGTAGCGGTAAATAAACGAAAAGGATCTTGAGGTAAACCAACACTATTAATCGTCAAGGACTCAAATGCCAGGTTTTCTCTTACCCCTTGAGGATGTTCGGGTTCTTCCCCAGCTAAGTAACGTTTTGGCAAACGGACAGCGGCTATTTTTTTGCCCGTGTCTAAAGCAAATTCAGCAATAAAAGGCTCAATATTTTCGGTCGGATTGCCTTCACTGGAAATAAATACTGTATTTCTGGGAGAAAGAGCTAATCCTTCTGGATCGATACTACCTGTTTGATAATTACCCTGTTCATCTTGGAGAAAAGTAACATCTTCGGGCTGAAAACTAGCTATTTTAATCCCATCATTTGTCTGTTTAACCTTAAGCCTAAAAGTATAAAAACGGGCAGGGGCAAATTGACTGCGATCATCTGATAATACATAAAATTTATCCTGTTGACGTTCATAATTGATCGCCGACAGTCCACCAATCTTGGTATCTTTAAAGCTGGTTTCGGGTATTTGGTAGTAATCGACAAATTCCAAAGAAAAGTTACGAAACATCCTCTCTGTGGCACTTACTCTCTGGGGTAAAGTACAGCTTGTCAGTGTAAAGAGGATATATACAGAGATAAGTAAATATTTGCTCGAAAATCTTTTAATGCGATCGCTCACAGTTTTTTCCTGGTCACTAACACTCACACTTTTCTAACAGGTTACCTCATTGAGTAGCTCGTAAAATAATAATCTAGCTGCTTTAAAAAAGAACGTGCAGTTAGTTCTGCCAAATCAATACAATATAAATGTATTAATCAAAAAGTTCTCCCTATGAACAAAAGAATGAGGGAGATCGATGAGACAATAAATATTCTGCAATAAATCTACATATAGAAGAGGAGAACTACTAGATGTTAGAAGCATATAGAAAACACGCAGCCCAAAGAGCAGCCTTGGGCATTCCTGCATTACCTTTGACGGCTGGGCAAACTTCAGAATTGTGTGAATTACTCAAAAATCCTCCTGAATCAGAAAAAGAAGAACTGCTGGCATTGTTAAGGGAGAGAGTTCCCCCTGGTGTGGATGATGCAGCTTATGTTAAAGCTGGATTTTTGACTGGCGTAGCTAAGGATGAAATTAAGTGTCCCGTAATTTCGGCTATTGATGCAGTGTATTTGCTGGGGACTATGGTTGGTGGCTATAATGTTCAGTCTTTGGTAGATTTATTAAAGTCTGATGATAGTGCGATTGCAACGGAAGCAACTAAGGCATTAAGCAAGACGCTACTGGTGTTTGATGCGTTTAACGATGTTTTAGAATTATCAGAAAGTAATGATTATGCCAAGCAAGTAATTGATTCCTGGGTAAACGCAGAATGGTTTACTAATCGTCCTGAACTAGCAGCAGAAATTACAGTTACGGTCTTTAAAGTACCAGGAGAAACCAACACCGACGATTTATCTCCCGCACCCCACGCCACGACCCGCCCAGATATTCCCCTTCATGCTTTGGTAATGTTAGAGTCGAAGATGCCTGATGGGTTAGAAACTATTGCCAAGTTAAAAGAAAAGGGTCATCCTGTTGCTTATGTAGGTGATGTAGTTGGTACTGGTTCGTCTCGAAAATCAGCTATCAACTCTGTTTTATGGCATATTGGCGATGAAATTCCTTTTGTTCCCAATAAAAAAGCTGGTGGATACATCTTGGGTGATAAAATTGCACCCATCTTCTTTAATACCGCCGAAGACTCTGGGGCATTACCTATTGAGTGTAATGTTGCCCAGATGAATACAGGTGATGTAATAACTATTTATCCTTACCAAGGTGAAATTAAAAACGACGCTGGTAAAGTTATTTCCAGCTTTAGCCTTAAACCCGACACTATTACAAATGAAGTCCGCGCAGGAGGACGAATTCCCCTACTCATTGGTAGGGCATTAACCGATAAAACTCGTGAGGCACTGGGCTTAGAAGTTTCTACGGTATTTACTCGCCCATCTATGCCGGTCGATACAGGTAAAGGATTTACCTTGGCACAAAAAATGGTGGGTAAAGCTTGTGGTTTAGTAGGAGTTCGCCCTGGGACATCTTGCGAACCCATTATGACTACTGTTGGTTCTCAAGATACCACTGGACCAATGACAAGAGATGAATTAAAAGAATTAGCCTGTCTTGGTTTTAATGCGGATTTAACTCTACAAACCTTTTGTCATACCGCAGCTTATCCCAAACCTGTAGACATCGAGACTCATAAAGATTTGCCTGATTTCTTCTCTACCCGTGGTGGGGTAGCATTGCGCCCAGGAGATGGTATTATCCATTCCTGGTTAAACAGAATGCTATTACCCGACACCGTTGGTACTGGTGGTGACTCTCATACTCGTTTTCCCCTAGGGATATCTTTTCCTGCGGGTTCTGGTTTAGTTGCTTTTGCCTCTGCCTTGGGTGTAATGCCTTTGGATATGCCTGAATCTGTTTTAGTTCGCTTTACAGGGCAATTGCAGCCAGGCATAACACTCAGAGATATAGTTAATGCTATTCCTTGGGTAGCTATTCAACAGGGAAAACTTACTGTTGACAAAGAGAACAAGCAGAATGTTTTCAACGGCAGAGTCATGGAAATGGAGGGTTTACCCAATCTTAAAGTAGAGCAGGCTTTTGAACTTACTGATGCCACTGCTGAACGTTCTTGTTCTGGTAGCACCATCAAACTCAGCGAAGATACTGTAGCCGAATACTTGCGTTCTAATGTGGCGTTGCTCAAAAATATGGTTGCCCGTGGTTATAACGATGCTCGTACTCTGATGCGTCGTGTAGCCAAGATGGAACAATGGTTAGCCAAACCTGAGTTAATGTCGGCTGACAAAGATGCAGAATATGCAGACACGATTGAAATCAACCTTAATGAAATAAAAGAACCCATTGTCGCTGCACCCAACGATCCTGATAACGTTAAATTGATGTCAGAATGTGCAGGGGACAAAGTAGACGAGGTGTTTATTGGTTCTTGCATGACCAATATTGGACACTACCGTGCTGCTGCCAAAATCTTAGAAGGTGCAGGAGTAGTAAAAGGACGCTTGTGGATCTGTCCTCCCACTCGCATGGATGAAAAGCAACTGCGCGAGGAAGGAGTTTACGGCGTGTTTGCTGCTGCTGGCGCACGTACCGAAATGCCTGGCTGTTCTCTGTGTATGGGTAATCAAGCCCGCGTCGAAGATAATGCTACTGTCTTTTCTACGTCTACCCGTAACTTTAATAATCGCATGGGTAAAGGCGCGCAGGTTTATTTAGGTTCGGCGGAATTGGCTGCTGTCTGTGCCTTGTTGGGCAAGATTCCTACCGTAGAAGAATACATGGCAGTTGTAAAAGAAAAAATTGCCCCCTTTGAAAGCGATTTGTATCGTTATCTTAACTTCGATCAAATTGATAACTTTGAAGATGAAGGTAGAGTAATTTCAATTGAAGACATGCCTAAGATTGAGGATATTTTAGGAATGCCTGTTTAATCTTTTCCCCAGCCCCTCTCCTAATAGGGAGGGGTAATTATCACTCTTGACATTTTATATTTAATTCCGCCTAGCTACTTATTTAAAACTAACTAATTAATGTTTCGGTAATCACTACAAGACTAACCAATTCAAAAATTCACATAATATATTTTAGCACTCGTCCTCGATGAGTGCTAAATTTGCAAATGGAATGTGTAGCGGAATCAACGAATAAAATCCTATGGCGAAGATCGTTTCGTTTAATGAAGAGTCCAGACGAGCATTAGAAAGAGGGGTCAATGCCCTAGCTAATGCCGTTAAAATCACTCTAGGCCCCAAAGGTCGTAACGTTTTACTAGAAAAACAGTTTGGCGCGCCTCAAATTGTCAATGATGGAATTACCGTCGCCAAAGAAATTGACTTAGAAGATCCTTTAGAAAATACTGGTGCCAGATTAATTCAAGAAGTTGCTTCCAAGACCAAAGATAATGCTGGTGATGGAACAACTACTGCTACTGTAATTGCCCAGGCATTAATCAAAGAAGGTTTAAAAAATGTTGCAGCAGGAGCTAATCCTGTTGCCCTGAGAAAAGGTCTTGATAAAGCTACGGCTTTTTTGATTAAAGAAATAGAGGCTGTAGCTAAACCAGTAGCAGGGGATGCGATCGCTCAAGTAGCTACAATATCTTCTGGAAATGATGAAGAAGTCGGTAAAATGATTGCCGAAGCCATGAACAAGGTGACAAAAGATGGTGTAATTACCGTTGAAGAATCTAACTCTCTAGCTACAGAACTAGATGTAGTAGAGGGGATGCAGATCGATCGCGGTTATATCTCTCCTTACTTTGTTACCGACCAAGAAAGGCAGGTTGTGGAATTTGACAATGCAGTCATCTTGATTACGGACAAAAAAATTAGCGCGATCGCCGATCTTGTTCCCATACTAGAGAAAGTTGCTCGCGACAGCAAGCCTTTGCTGATTATTGCCGAAGACCTAGAAGGAGAAGCCCTGGCTACTTTGGTAGTTAATAAAGCTAGAGGCGTATTGAATGTGGCAGCGATTAAAGCTCCTGGTTTTGGCGATCGCCGTAAGCAAATGTTGCAGGATATTGCCGTACTAACTGGCGGACAGCTAATCTCAGAAGAGGTTGGTTTGAGCTTGGATAATGTTGACCTTGATATGATGGGTACAGCAGAAAAAATTACGATCACCAAAGAGGATACAACTATTGTTTCTGGCTCTGGTAATAGCGAAGACATTAAAAAACGAGTAGAACAATTACGCAAACAGTTAGCCGAAACTGATTCAGATTACGATTCTGAAAAACTACAGGAGCGCATCGCTAAATTAGCGGGTGGGGTTGCTGTAATTAAAGTGGGAGCAGCTACCGAAACTGAACTAAAAGACCGTAAATTACGCATTGAAGACGCACTCAACGCTACTAAAGCTGCGGTAGATGAGGGTATTGTTCCTGGTGGTGGCACGACTCTAATTCACCTAGCTAAAAAACTAGCTGGTTTTAAAGAGCAGCTACAGGACACTGAAGAGCAGGTAGCAGCAGACATTTTTGCTAAAGCCCTAGAAGCTCCTTTATCTCAGCTAGCCAGTAACGCAGGGGTTGAAGGTTCTGTAATCGTCGAAAAAGTTAGAGAGACTGACTTGAATATTGGTTACAATGCCTTGACTAACGAATTTGGCGACATGATTGCAGCAGGTATTATCGATCCTGCTAAGGTAGTTCGCTCGGCAGTACAAAATGCGGCCTCTATTGCGGGAATGGTCTTAACTACCGAAGCTTTGGTAGTAGAGAAACCCGAACCCGAAGCTGCTGCACCTGGTGGTATGCCTGGTGGCATGGGCGGCATGGGCGGCATGGGCGGCATGGGCGGCATGGGCGGCATGGGCGGCATGGGCGGCATGGGTATGATGTAGCCCTTGCTAGTTAAGCATTATTTTCTAGATCATGATGCACCCAATAAAATAATTTGAAACTTAGAGGCAAATCTTTGATTAGGTTGCCTCTTTTCTTGTACGGTAACTAACTGCTAAAAATCAAGGTAAATATTCGACAATCTTTTGTAATAGCTCATCAGCATCCACCGTTTTCTTGAGAAAATCCGATGAGCCAACCATCTTTGCCCTGAGGCGATCGATAATACCTGTATTGCTAGTCAGAAAAATGATTGGGGTTGAGGCAAACTCTGGGTATTTACGCAGTTGAGCGCAAAGATCGTACCCATTTACCTGGGGCATAACAACGTCTAAAAATATCAGGTCTGGTTGATGCTCAATGAGGGTGGATGTCGCTTGTGTAGGATCGTTGACTGCTACAAAACGATAACCTGCCATGGCGATAATTTGCTCCATCATCTGGGAGATCATCAAACTATCGTCAATACAGGCAATTAGGGGACGATTTTGACGATCGTCATTGACGTTAGATGATTTTAATAGCTCTAGCAAATCAGGAACATCTACCAGACCAAAGATCCCAGACTGAATATAGGGCAACAGAGAAGAAACAGCCTGTAAAGGTGATGTCCTTAGCTGCACGGCAAGATCCCTTAAGGTTCTATTACCGTTAAGTAATTTGCATAAACTTTGGTAAGCAGAGATAGAAGTTTTTTTCTGTAGTTCTTGAGGTTGTAAGATTACAGGAGCTAGATTTGGCAATCTATCAACCACCTTAGCATTTTCCCAGCTTTGCCAAACCTGCTGAGTCTGATTGACAAGTTTTTCAGGCTCAATAGGCTCAAGCTGAGGACTTAGAGTATTATTTTGACTAAAGCGACAAATTACTTGTCTTGCTTGAGTTATATCAAACAATATCTCTCCCAAAGCAAATAAAACTGCATTTCTTCCCTGTTGAGGAGTGATTATGTTTTGTTCTACCCAATGGTGTAGCTGTTCGTACTCCCAGATATTGTCGTCTAAATCAGCTTCGCGCTCGGTTAGCTTTTCTTGCAGGCTAGAAAGCCCAAAAGGAACTTGAGGTAAATTAGAAATGAGATTTCTTTGCCAACGGCGAATGGGGTGAACTCCCCCAGTACCATAAACTATTGCCCCCAAGTAAAGATATAAATGCCATTCGCTCCCCTGCATCGGCTCGGTAAAAGTTAATTTTCCGCTTACCTGGGACTCTTGTAAAGAGTTAAATAATTTAAGCTGCTTTAAAGCCGTAAATTCTTTGATGATTAGGCTATTAGAAGTACTTTTGGCATTCATCTAGTTATGCCTCTTTGTTGCAGAAGATTAATAATTTGTATATTAGCTTGAGGAAACTGATATTGATTCATCGCCAAGGGACTTACCCACTGAATTTCCTCACATTCTAGGCATTCTGGTGTTCCATTCAAGTGCTGACAATCATGGACATATAGGGTTATATTGAATGTTTTATATCTGTGAATGATAGTTGTCAAGCGATCGCCTACTATTATTTCAATATTTAGCTCTTCCTTTATTTCCCGCTGGATACATTCTTCAACGGTTTCTCCTGGTTCAATTTTTCCTCCAGGAAATTCCCATAAGCCTCCCATCTCTCCTTCTGGTTTTCTTTTGTCTATCAAAATTTTTCCTTGCTGGTTGGTGATTACAGCTACCCCAATCTGCTTATGGAGAGTTGGTGATTTTGCCATGAAGTGTCGAAGCTTAATTTGTCTACTGGGTTATAGACTACTGATTATAAATGCAAAGCAACCTCTACGTTACGTCTATAAAGGTTGCCTACATTAATAATTTAATTCACAGTTAGAACTGTTGACTATCTGCCTGAGTTGCCGACAAAGATTTTTCAAAAGTCATTCTTTGTTCTGCATTACGCAAGAAATAACCGCTCATCATCGCCGAAGCTAACATACGTCCTAAGCTTTCACGATTTGTGCTAATTGCTACTTCAAAGTTATCTGTAGGCAAACTGCCTAATAAGCCAATTATATTTTGTTCTATGATTTGAAAAACTTCTCTTGATTCGGGTTGGGAGAGTTGAGCCGTGGCTTCTGGGCTTAAAGACTGGACATACTCCCATAAATTGTTATCTTCTTTGTTCTGCATAAAAGTGTTCTGAGGACTATTTTGGCTCTGCACTTTTTTACCTCTATACTTTAAGGTTGATATTAGATCATATTTATTTAATCTCTAATTTAATTTAATCACCATAAATCAAATTAGAGATTACGTAGAACCGAACTATGCTCGGCAAGTTTCCCGATCTAACTCTAAGATAAGCAAGCCTTTAGCTAGCTAAATATTCGCGAATCACTATTTTACGCTTGCGTAACTTTGATAGTGCTTCTCTTTCTATTTGTCTGACTCTCTCTCTGCTAATGCTCAAACATTCGCCTATTTTAGCTAAAGTCATTGGTTTACCGTCGCTCAAACCAAATCTCAAAGACAGCACTTCCCTTTGTTGGGGTGTTAAATCTGCCATCAGCTTTTCTAAGTCTCTTCTAAGAGATGAAGAAGTGGCGAAATCTTCAGGAGATTGTCCTGTGTCTTCTAACATATCTCCCAACTCGGTATCGTTGTTGTCGCCAACCCTGACATCTAAAGAAATAGGCTGACGGGATTTTTCTAGGTAGTCCCGTACTTGCTTGGGTGTTAGTTCTAGTTCTTTGGCTAACTCGGCAATAGTTGCTGTTCTTCCTTTTTGTTGAGCTAGTTGCCTTTGAGCTTTCTTAATTTTGTTGAGCTTTTCAGTAATATGAATCGGTAGGCGAATAGTACGACCCTTTTCAGCGATCGCTCTAGTGATTGCCTGACGAATCCACCAGTAGGCATAGGTACTAAAGCGATATCCTTTGGTGGGATCGAACTTCTCCACTCCTCTTTGCATCCCAATCGTTCCCTCTTGAATCAAATCCAACAGATCGAGGTTACGCTTGAGGTATTTTTTGGCGACTGAAACTACTAGACGCAGATTTGCCTCTACCATTTTGCGCTTGGCAGACTCTCCCGCCTCAATTAGGGTTTGTAGCTCTTCTTGAGTTACTTTTGCAGCTTGCGACCACTCTTCAACTGTCGGTTCTATCCCTAGTTCTGCTTCTAGCTCTTCTTTGATTTTAGTTAAAGCGATCGCTTTTTGAACTCTTTTGGAATATAGAATTTCTTCCTCGTGAGTCAGCAGAGGAACGCGACCTATTTCTTTAAGATAGCTTCTAACTAAGTCGTTAGATTTTTGTGCTGTTTTCATGACGCGATTTACTTACTGTTATTGGTTAGGTAAGAATGAAATTCTCTCGTTTACTGGTATTTTGAGCCTTGAAAAGCTTGAAACTAATAAAACCTGGGATTTTATGAGAATTCATGTTTACTTTTATTAAGAATATGGCTCTGATTTCCAGGTTTAGTCTTTTTAGCTATTTATTTTTGTCTTGACTTTTTGGTATTAGCTTATACCAAAGCAGCTTTAAATAGACAAGATTAAAATTTCTATCTTTTCAATTCCTTATTTCTACGATACACGATATTTATTAACTTATGTAACTTTTATTAGTAAAAACTGCTCACAAACACTAACCATGTCAAAACTTCGTTTTTTCCCTAAACACCGATCATACAGATAAAAGCTAGATATAAATGCAATATTTGCGACAAAAAACCCTATAAATTAAGGTTTTATTCTTTATTCTACTTAGTTACTTTAATTAGCTGCTTTTTGTAGTGGCAAAATTTTGTAGAAAATATAACCCTAAAAAAAATAATTTGTAAACAATTATAGAGAGCCACTGATTCTACTCAAACTACTAAATTAGTTCTTTTGCTATACAGTGCTACCTGAGATATTACTATAAGAGTTATGTTCTCAAAGCTGTAAAAATAATTAAGTGTAGACGTACAGAATTATATTTAAGGCGAAGCAATAAAATCATGATTATGTCTCAAACAGCTACTTATGGTTCTTGGAAATCTCCTATTACCTCAGATTTAATTGTCTCAAAAACAATTGGAATTGGGGAAATTAGCGTAAATAATGATGATATCTACTGGTTGGAAAAACGTCCCCAGGAAAAAGGTCGCAACCTAATTGTGGGTTATTTCAACGAGCGCGGAATTAAAAATATCACCCCTTCTCCTTTAAATGTTCGCACCAAAGTACACGAATATGGTGGAGGAGCGTATACAGTAGCCAAAGAGACAGTTTATTTTTCTAATTATGAAGACGGGAGGATATATCAGCAGGTTCTAAACAAGCAGCCTCAGCCTCTGACTAATAAATTACAGCAACGCTATGCAGATATTATTGTCGATCAAGATAGAGAACGTTTGATTTGTGTTTGTGAAGATCATTCCCAAAATGACGCTGAAGCTAAAAACAGCATTATTACAATTGATTTAGGTACAGGAAAAATTCAAACCTTAGTTGAAGGTAATGACTTTTATTCTTCCCCTCGTTTAAGTTCTGATGGTCAACAATTAGCTTGGCTAAGTTGGAATCATCCAGATATGCCTTGGGACAGCACTTATCTATGGCTAGCTAAAATTGACGCTCGCGGTGTCAGCAAACCTGAACTAATAGCAGGAGGAGAAGCTGAGTCTATCTGTGAGCCAAAGTGGCATAAAGATGGTAGGCTCTATTTTGCCAGCGATCGCACTAACTGGTGGAATATTTATCGACGCAATCTTGACGGTTCAGTAGAAATATTGCACCAAATGGCAGCCGAGTTTGCTTATCCCCATTGGGTGTTTGGCTTGTCTAGCTCTGCTTTTGTCGGCAGCGATCGCTTAGTATGTGCTTACTCTACCAATGGTAGTTGGAATTTAGGCGTTATCGATCTTGAGACTAAAAACTTTAGCGAAATTAAAACTAGATACACTAATATATCTGATGTACAAAGTACAAAAAGCGGTTTTGTAGTATTTATTGGTGGCTCACCCACAGAAGCAACTGCGGTGATTAAACTGGATTTAAATACTAGTCAAGAACAGGTATTAAAGCAAACAGGAGATTTGACTATCGATCTTGAGTATCTTTCTTTGCCAGAAGCGATCGCTTTTCCGACTACCGACGATCTGACTGCCTATGCCTGGTATTATTCCCCTACCAATAAAGATTATACCGCCCCAACCAACGAACTTCCCCCCTTAATCGTCAAGAGTCATGGAGGACCTACCGCAGCAGCCTCGGTAGATTTAAACCTGCGGATTCAGTATTGGACTAGTCGGGGTTTTGGCTATGTAGACGTTAACTATGGCGGTAGTATTGGTTATGGTCGGGAATATCGCCGCAGACTAGATGGCAAATGGGGCATTGTTGATATAGATGATTGCGTCAATGCTGCCAAGTATTTAGTTAACCAAGGGAAAGTAGACGAAAATCGGCTTGTAATTACGGGTAGCAGTGCAGGAGGCTATACAACCCTGGCAGCATTAACTTTTCGCGATACGTTTAAAGCTGGTGCGAGTTACTATGGCGTAAGCGATTTGGAAATATTGGCAAAAGACACTCATAAATTTGAGTCCCGTTATCTCGATCGCTTGATTGGCAAATATCTTGAAGATCGAGCAATTTATCAAGAGCGATCGCCAATTCACTTTACCGAACAATTAGACTGTCCTGTAATTTTCTTTCAAGGTTTGAAAGATGAGGTTGTACCTCCCAATCAGGCAGAAATGATGTTTGAGGCGATCAAAGCCAAAGGTTTACCCGTGGCTTATGTGTCTTTTGAGGAAGAAACACATGGCTTTCGAATGTCAGCCAATATTAAGAAAGCTTTAGATAGCGAATTTTATTTCTACTCCCGCGTTTTTGGTTTTCAACCAGCAGAACCAATTGAACCGATTGAGATCATTAATTTGGAACGATCTCATTGATCATTCCATTGACTCAAGGGCAGGTATTAAAAATATCAAAAACAATCTGAATTGTACAGGCGATCGCGACAAGAGTAATTATTACCAAGGAAGATAAAATAGAACTGGCAAAACCCAAAGCCAAAATAAACGCTGCTGCACCCAGACGATAAAAAGTTAAGATTCTTTTGCATTTAGTTTGCCCAAGTTCGCAGCTTGTCCAATGAAGATTAGAAAGGATCAGCAAACACAGGGCTACTGCTAGACAAAACAGGAATTTCTCCCCACTAGCTGAGTCATGTCCTAAACCATGGATCATCTTTTCTACTCCTACTCCTGTGGCAGTTAAACCAATTGTCAAAGGAAGGTGGGAATAAAGCCAAGCAAGAGCAATTTTCATTTGACCTCTTTTCATAGCCTGAAGAGGAGACTCGTCCACAGTATCAAAATACATCCACCAAAAGCTAAAGGCGATCGATAAACCCAACAAAGCGATCGCAACTGATACAGGAGTCCATTCTCTATCGGCTACTCCACCCACCACCGCAACTATTGACTCACCCAAAACAATAATGGTAAACAGTCCGATTCTCTCGGTAGTATGCGCCATATCAGGAGGAACTTGGGCAACTCTTTTTCCTGCTGTTAAGGGAGTGACAAAATCAATGATTAGTCCTATACCCCAAAACAAAAAACGCCAGGGGAGGGGAACGAATATAGAAGCCAGCCAAAAGACAATACTTCCAGTGAAGCCTATCGCATACCAATTAGTCAGAGGTCTTGCTTGAAATACATGATATCCTGCATGAAGATATTGACAGATTAGCACTCCACGAAAAGCAATATAGCTAAAGGCAAAACCAACTGAAGAAGAATCTAATCCATGATGAATATTAGCAGCCATTGTAGCCGCGATCGCCATTTGCAACAGCGTAATTAGACGATCTACTAAGCCATCGTTATCAAATCGAGTGTCGTAAAAGGTTGCGCCGATCCAGCACCACCATACAGGTACAAATAACAGTGCTAGTTTAGCAAAGCCTAAAAAACTAAAGTCTGATTTGAAGTTATGAGCTAATTGGGCGATCGCTACCACAAAGATTAAATCAAAAAATAACTCTAGCCAGGTTGCGCGACGCTCTCCTTCTTCGCATTCTTCTCGTCGTAATTTTGGTGGTTGAAAGATGGCTTTAGCCATTACAGTTACCAGTGTTTAGTTATCAGTAATTTACCAGCAAGACTATCATATATTTATTATTAGATGATCGTGATTACTCTAATAATCTAGACACCTACTACTTGAGCGCGTTTGTACGACTCATCTAAGACTTCGGAAAGAGTCGACTGATTCCCGTTTAATTTGGCTATTGATAGTTTTTAAGCAGCTAAAAGAGCTTCTTTAAAATCATTTTTGTCAGACCATTGTTTAACTTCTGATCTTTCACTGAGTAATTTTTTATCTCCCTCAGTCCATATTCTTGCGCCTTCATCTGTATCTACTATCAGCGATATGAATTTGTAGTTACTTTCTAGCTTATATCTTTCTAAATCCTGCCATTGCGTATTGACCATACACAAGATAGGCTTTGCACTTGATCTCTTGTCGGTATTAAGGACATGAGTTAAAACATTATTTCCTTTGACAGTTGTATAGAAATGAGGTCTCCAATTTCGGTCTGTACCTCCTGTATAGAGTTGTTCACGTTCATAACTTATCTCTATTTTTTTGATAAAGTCTTCTACTGAATCTAAAACAGTTCTTGTTTTTCTGCCTGTCTGCAATATCCATAGGTCAGAAAGCCTCACCAAAGCTTGTCCTAATTCCAATACAGATGCAGCTAGCTTAATAGAATCTGCGCTCTTATCAAATCGCGCAATAAACATATCTCTTTTCACTTCTAAATTGTGAGTCAGACGTATGGTTTCTATTAATTCCTTTTGTTTTTCGCTTCTCATTCCAGATACAGACTGAGATTCAAGCCAGCGTATGGTTTCACCAAGGTCGGTTAAAATGAATCCTTGGTCTATCTTTCTATAAAAAATATCTATTACGTCTCCGTCAGGATAAATAAAAGGAGTAGTAATTTTAATAAAATCCTTAAATTCCGAACAGATAAATAAAGTTCCAATGTTTCTTGCTAATTCTTGACAGGGACTATTCATATAATTATTCCCCCTAAATCAAAGTCAACTTCAAGTTGTATTGGAGGGATTTCTTCCATAACTCCTTGAAAATTAATGTTCGCTTCTTGGCAAAATTCTTGCCAAACTTCTCTGGGCTTATTTGCAAGAGAAGGTATACATTCTTGAGCAGAGTATGCTTTGCGATCTTCGTATTCTTCAGACCATTTATGTATGTGATTTTCACCGATCATTTCTCCATCAGGATTACGGTGATTTTTACCCATATCTAAACCATAAATTCTCCTGCCAATTTCTCTATGAATGATTTTATAAGACAGTCTTTCTAAATAGCGGTTATAGCTTCCATCTACAAATATAGGATAGTCTTGGTCGGAAACTACGGGGACTCTAAATTTAACTGTTTCAGAATTTTTTTTATCTCCTCCCCAAGCTATGTTTTCTGTAATCTTCTTGGTTTGGTTTGACAGTATTTCATCAAACTCCTTTTGAGTCAAAACCATTCTGAAGTTTTCTAGGATTATATATTAGTAAAACATATTTACTATTTCAGTAAACAAAAGATTTAACAGTTTTATAAATAGATAAAGATAAGAGGGGGATAATTACCCTCTATATAAACTTATACACCTACTACTTGAGCGCGTTTATATGCCTCATCTAAGACTTCAGAAAGAGTCGGGTGAGTGTGAATATTAAAGGAGAGATTTTGGACTGATTCCCGTTTGGCGATCGCATTTGCTGCCTCCTGAATCAGATCCGAAGCATGGATACCGATAATGTGTACTCCTAAAAGTTCTCCTGTATCCTGGCGGTAGATAATCTTAGCAACCCCTTCAGTTTCTCCCTCTGCTAAAGCTTTAGAATTGCCTTTATAGAAAGATTTGACCGTAGATACTTTAAATCCTTCTTGTTCGCCTATTTCTTTGGCTTGTGCCTCAGTTAAACCCACATAGCTAATTTCAGGATGGGTAAAAGCAGCAGCAGGAATACAGCGATAGTCTATTTCTTTATCTTCTCCACAGATATTCTCTACTGCCACAACTCCTTGTCCAGAGGCAGCATGGGCTAGCATCATTTTACCTGTAGCATCACCCACCGCCCAAAGATGAGGAACAGGTTTGCCGTCGCGCAATACCTGCATCTTGTCGTTGACGGGAATAAAACCACGCTTGTCTATTTCAATCGCCAAAGTTTCTAAACCGAGTTTTTTGGTGGCAGGAATACGTCCAGTAGCTACCAAGCAAGCATCTACTTCTAAGACTTCAACTACTTCTTTGGTTTTGGCATCGGTTAATTCAATTTGTACGGGTGCGCCAGGAATAATTTTGGTCGCAAATACACCCTTATAAGTTTCGATATCGCGCTGATCGAGTAGAATTTTTTTGGCAATTTTAGCAATGTCAGGATCAAAGCCAGGCATCAAGGTGTCTAAAGCTTCGATCATGGTTACTTCACAACCTAAGGCGGTATAAACATCAGAAAACTCTAAGCCAATATAGCCACTACCAATAATAGCAATCCAGTTGGGAAGGGACTCTAATTTAACCGCGTTATCGCTAGTAAAGACAGTTTTGCCATCAATTTCTATACCACGCGGAACAAAAGGCACAGATCCAGGACAAAGCATAATTTCTTTGGCGGTGTAGGTTTTATCTCCTTCACTACCAGATACCTTTACCTTTTGCGTGCCTGCAAGTTCACCCCAACCGCGAATAATATTTACCTTAAGACGTTTAAGACTATTGGTTAAATCTCCTTGAATTTTATTAACTAAATTTGTTGCATGATCGGCGATCGCGCTACGCTCAAACTGAATATCTCCTAGCTGAATTCCCATCTCCTGGAGGTGATGGCGATCGCCAAACTCTCTAACTCTGCCAGATGCTGCTAACAAAGCCTTGGAAGGAATACAGCCACGATTAACGCAAGTCCCGCCCATATCCCCCGCTTCAATAATTGCTGTTTTCAAACCGCTTTTAACTGCATGAAGTGCTGCACCATGCCCACCCACGCCTGCGCCAATAATAATTAAATCGTAATCAAAATCGCTCATTGCTATTTCTTCTATAATTGCTGCAATTTTATATTGTAAAGTTTAATCGCGGAATTCGGAGGGGTGTATCAAGTGCAGAATAATATCCTGTTATCAATTTCGAGCTTGTCTTGCCTCAACAACTTGCCTAATCTCTTTCCATCTCTCTACAATAATTGTTTTCATTTTTTCTGACTGCCATTGAGGTATGCTGCTTTTTTGATTGTTTTTTGTTCTACTCATCGATTTGCTTTGGTAATTGTTTACAAATTTTTGGTTACAACAACAAGCTCAAAATAGATGTTTTTGTTTAATATCAAGATATCATCACCTACACAATTATTGCAAATTATTCTCAATAAATTTCGAGTCTTAAAATCGAATTAAGTTTGTAGTTAAAGTATGATGCAATGCTTGCAGTTTATGCCACCTAGTTAGCTGCTAGGCTGAGTCTACGACTGGCTCTGCGATCGCCAATCCCACTTCTAATAAAACACCCCTAACTTAAATCAGCGTTGCACATATCAATTTTCTCCGCGTATTATTAAACCTTACTGAATTTATAACAAACTGCGCGTTAGCCTAGTTATCTATAATCACTTTTATATATTTATCTATGTATTTAATATCTATTAGTCAACAAGCGTTAAGAAAACTGCGTAAATCGAAGATTTTAGCAGGAATAATAGCATTAATAATGGTAGTCATAATCTCTGCACCTACCATTAGTCAAACCACAGAAAACTATGGTGAAGCTTTACAAAAAGCTATTCTCTTTTATGAGGCACAGCAAACAGGAAAACTACCAGAATGGAATCGTGTACCCTGGCGGGGAGACGCAACCTTAGAAGATGGTGCAGACGTAGGAATAGATTTAAGCGGTGGTTGGGTAGACGCTGGAGATAACGTCAAGTTTAATTTTCCCATGGCATATAGCGTCACAACCTTGGCTTGGGGTGGAATTGAATATTATGACGCTTACAAAAAATCGGGTCAGCTAGTTCATTTATCGCAAAATATTAAATGGGTTACAGATTATTTTCTCAACGCCTTTGCTAATGATACTCCTGGAGAATATGTGCTTTATGGACAGGTCGGTAATGGTGAACTAGATCATAACTGGTGGGGGTCAGTTGAAGTAGTTAACTACCAAATGGAACGCCCCGCTTTTAAAATTGATACTAGTTGTCCTGGAACTGATTTAGCAGGGGAAAGTTCGGCTGCCATGGCTTCTAGCTCTATTTTGTTTCGCCAAAATGGCGATACAGAATACGCCGATTTGCTAGTAGAAAAAGCCGAAAAGTTATTTGATTTTGCTAATAACTATCGCGGCAAATATTCCGACTGTCTTAAAGAAGCGATGCCCTTTTACACCTCCAATAATGGTTATTTAGATGAATTAATTTGGGGAGCAATTTGGCTGCATAAAGCAAAAAAAGCCCAGAATTATAGCTATTCCGATCAATATTTGGCGATCGCCGAAACTGAATATCAGCAAATGGGCAAACCCTTTAATTACACCTATCAATTTGATGACAAATCTTATGGAATCTACGTCTTATTGGCACAAGAAACAGGCGAAACAGAATACCAACAGCGCACCGAAGCCTGGCTTGATTTTTGGACAATAGGACATGAAGGGGAACAAATCAAATACACTCCTGGAGGTTTAGCTTTCTTAGCGAAATGGGGTTCTTTACCTTTGGCAGCCAATACCAGCTTTCTCGCTTTTATATATAGTGATTGGTTACAAACTCAAGGAGAATCACAAAAAGCCGAAGGTTATTTTGATTTTGGTGTTAATCAAATCAACTACATTTTGGGGCAAAATCCTGCAAAACGTAGTTACCTAATTGGCTATGGCGATAATTATCCTCATAATCCTCACCATCGTACTGCTCACGGTAGCTGGCTAAACTCAATGAACGAGCCTACAGAAACACGTAATCTTTTAATCGGTGCTTTAGTTGGCGGTCCTGATGAACAAGAACATTGGGCAGATGACCGCAGCGATTGGATACGTAATGAAGTCGGCGTTAGCTATAATGCTGGTTTTGTGGGTGCTTTAGCCAAAATGTATCAAGAGTTTGGCGGAAAACCTTTAACAAAAGTATCTTTTCCCCAATTAGATGAACCAGAAATATATGTAGAATCTAAAGTTAGTAAAGGCAATAAAAATGCTGCGGAAATTGCTCTGTCAATAGTTAATAAATCTGCTACACCAGCACAAGGCTTGGAAGATCCTCTAATGCGGGTATTTTATACTACTGGTTCAAATAAGGTAGAAGATATAACAGCGTCTGCAACGTCTAATGATTGTTCTATTGATTCAGCAACCGTAGTAAAGCTGAAAAAAGATCTTTACTATACTGAAATTGCCTGTGGAGGAACGGTTATTTATCCTGGCGGCAATGAGGATTATATAAAACAGATTTCCTTGAAATTAAACGTTGATCGAGCAGATAGTAACTTGTTTGGCAGCTTAAGTTCTCTGTTTAGCAAACCCTTGCAAATTACCAAAATTTGTTTGTTTGACAAAAATGAGCTAATTTGGGAGTCTGATTCTTCGGTTTAGCCTATGATTGTTAAACTTCCAATCTTAGTTCGTATTAGCTAACAAAGGTGCAGCAGATAGAAGCTTTTTAGTATAAGGATGTGTTGCTTGGGTAAATATCTTTTCGGTGCTGTCTATTTCGACGATTTTACCTGCATTCATGACGGCAATGCGATCGCAAAAGAATCTGGCAACCCAAAGATCGTGGGTGATAAATAAGTAAGTTAAGTCAAATTCCGCTTTTAGAGCCAGCATAAGCTCTAATACTTGGGTTTGTACCGTAGCATCAAGCATACTAACTGGTTCATCACAGATTATTAATTTAGGCTTAGTAATTAGGGCGCGAGCGATCGCTACTCTTTGCTGTTGTCCTCCAGAAAGTTCATGAGGATAACGTTGAGCATATTCTTTGGTCGGAGTTAAACCGACTTTTTCTAACATGGTTGCAACCTGCTGTTTAGCCTCAGGGACAGTAGCTAATTTATGAATTAATAAAGGATCGGCGATACTATCCTCTACATTCATCAATGGATTTAAGCAGGCATGGGGATCTTGAAACACCATCTGTAGCTGTCGTCGTTGACTCCGCATAGCAGAGGCAGAAAGAGTAGTTAGATCCTGTCCTAGAAATTTTACCTGTCCCGCCGTCGGCTTGAGCAACTGTAAAATGGTGCGGGAAAGAGTACTTTTACCACAACCTGACTCGCCCACCAGCCCTAGTATCTCTCCCTCATAAAGCTCGAAGCTTATTTCGTCAACCGCTTTAATTGTGGCTACTTTCTGTTGAGAAAATAACTGCTGGAGGAAATTTGCCTCTAGGATAAAGTGCTGTTTTAGATTTTTAACTTCTAAAATTGGTGATTTTTGCTTAGTAAGCTCCTGTTGGCTATCATCTACTACCTGTAGGTGAAGTGCTGCATTTAGTAAAGACTTAGTATACTCGTGCTGAGGCTGATAAAGAATAGACTTAACATCTCCTGTTTCTACCATTTTACCCTGGTACATAACGGCAACGCGATCGCAATATTCGCCTACCATTGCTAAATCGTGGGAAATTAACAGCAAAGCCATTTCTCTTTCGCTACACAGTCTAGTTAACTCAGTTAGAATTTCGGCTGAAACCGTAACGTCTAGACTCGTTGTCGGCTCATCGGCAACAATTACTTTCGGATTGAGTAATAATGCCAGAGCGATCGCCACACGCTGTCTCATGCCACCACTAAACTCATGGGGATATTGTCCCCAACGGTTGGCAGGGATTTTTACAGTTGCCAAAGTTGCGATCGCTAACTGTTTGGCTGCGGACTTAGTTAGCTGAGGTTGATGAGCTTTGATAGTTTCTAAACAATGATCGCCAATTGTCATCAAGGGATCTAGCCTCGTCATTGGATCTTGAAAGATCAAAGCCACTACTTCTCCCCTAAATTGGCGTAACTGCGCTTTATTTAACTCAAAGACCGACTTTTCTTGGAATACAGCTTTACCTTCTACCTGGCTTCCCTCTGGCAACAAGCGCATGATTGCCCGCCCTAAAGTAGACTTGCCACAACCAGACTCTCCCACTAGCCCCATTTTTTCTCCAGGCTTCAGCTTAAAAGAAACATCATCTACTGCCCAAACAGTAGCTTGATTTGATTTATGGGGATAGGCAACTCGAAGATTGGCGACTGACAATAGAGCTTGAGTCATAATCTGAGTCATGATTAGCAGTAAAAGAGAGTATAGTTTATCGCATTGTAATCATCAGAGAAAATAGCGTCTAGAGCA
Source organism: Chroococcales cyanobacterium (assembly GCA_038259125.1). GTDB lineage: Bacteria > Cyanobacteriota > Cyanobacteriia > Cyanobacteriales > Xenococcaceae > Waterburya. The sequence goes on from JBBSPC010000015.1 coordinate 45,177, forward strand.
ACTTCAGACCTAGATATTAAGAAACCATCATTTTAGAGCAGAAATAATAAACAAGAGTGACTCAGATTTTGTTACTCTTGAATACGCTGTGTTTCCAACCTTAATTACTTTAGCTACCAGGCATGAGAACAAACTACTGTGGCGAATTGCGAGCCGAACATATAGACCAAACCGTTACCATCTATGGCTGGGTAGATCGCCGTCGCGATCATGGAGGAGTAATCTTTATTGATTTGCGCGATCGCACTGGCACAGTCCAAATTGTGAGCGATCCACAACGTACGCCCCAATCTTATGCCGACGCTGAATCTCTACGCAGCGAATATGTAGTTAAAGCAGTTGGAAAAGTCAGCCAGCGTCCTCCTGAATCTCTCAACGATAAGCTACCTACAGGACAGGTAGAAATTTACGCCGAATCTATTGAGCTACTTAACGCTGTAAATAAACAACTGCCGTTTCAAGTTTCTACAGCCGACACAGAAAACGTTGGCGAAAAACTACGTCTTAAATATCGTTATCTAGATCTGCGACGCGATCGCATGGCAAAAAACCTCCAGCTACGTCATCAGGTAGTCAAGGCAATGCGCCGTTTTTTAGAAGACGAAGCCAACTTCATGGAAATAGAGACTCCAATTCTTACTCGCTCTACCCCCGAAGGCGCGCGGGATTATCTTGTACCATCTCGCGTCAATCCTGGTGAATGGTATGCTTTGCCTCAGTCACCGCAGTTATTTAAGCAGCTACTAATGGTGTCGGGATGCGATCGCTATTATCAAATTGCTCGTTGCTTCCGTGATGAAGATTTGCGTGCCGACAGACAGCCAGAATTTACTCAGCTAGATATGGAAATGAGCTTTTTGTCTCAAGATGAGATTATTAAACTCAACGAAGCTTTAATCTGCCATATCTTTAAGACGGTCAAAAATATTGAGCTTGAGCGTCCTTTTCCTCGTATTACCTATGCAGATTCGATGGCTCGCTATGGTACAGATCGACCAGATACCCGCTTTGCTATGCAATTAGTAGATGTCTCAGATATTGTCCAAGACTCTGGTTTCAAAGTCTTTTCGGGTGCGGTAAAAAGTGGTGGACAAGTAAAAGTCTTGCCTATTCCTGGCGGTAATGACGCTATTTCCAATGTTCGCATCAAACCCAAAGGAGACATTTTTAATGAAGCCGTAACCGCAGGGGCTAAAGGCATTGCCTATATTCGCGTCCGAGAAAATAATGAAATAGATACTATTGGTGCAATTAAAGATAATCTGAGTGAGGAGCAAAAAACAGAGCTATTAAACCGTACTGGGGCAAAACCAGGACATTTGCTTTTGTTTGGGGCGGGAGATACAGCTACAGTCAACAAATCTTTAGATCGCCTGCGCTTGTTTATTGCTCAAGAGATGGGATTAATCGACAACGAGCAGGTAAATCTAATCTGGGTGACAGAATTTCCGATGTTTGAGTGGAATGGAGATGAAAAACGCTATGAAGCACTGCATCACCCTTTTACAGCACCTTATCCTGAAGATATTGGAGATTTAACTACCGCTAGAGCGCAAGCTTACGATCTAGTGTATAACGGCATCGAAATAGGTGGCGGCAGCTTAAGGATCTATCAAAAAGACATTCAAGAAAAGGTATTCCAGACGATTGGGTTTTCTACTGAAGAGGCTTATAACAAATTCGGTTTCTTACTTGAAGCGTTTGAATATGGTACACCTCCCCACGGCGGTATAGCTTTCGGCTTAGATCGTTTGGTGATGTTATTAGCGGGAGAAGAATCTATTCGCGATGTAATTGCTTTTCCTAAAACTCAACAAGCAAGCTGCCTACTCACAGATGCGCCAGCCTCAGTCGATGCCAAACAGCTAAAAGAACTAGAAATAGCTTCTACCTACAAACCAAAGAAAGAATAGGTCACCAGGTCAGAAGTTGCTATGGATAAAACTTGCTGTCTGCTACTTTGAATTTTTCCTCATCCCTTGCCTTTTATCCTTCATCCCTCATCCCTTAAAAAATGGTATTCTGGAATTTATAGTAAAAATACTTAACGCTTAATATCATTAGGATTAAAGCAAATTTTAAAGTTATTTAATTTAGTTAAAAACTTTTTTAGACTTAAAAATTATGTCACCATCTCAGTTTAATCGGGACGAGGGATACGAAGAAGAAACACTGACTATTGTTGATGAAGTTGGGCGATCGCTGCCATGCTACATTGAACAGTCTTTAGAAATCGACGATATGACTTACTTACTGTTGTTTCCCGTTGATATCCCCGTGGTAATTATGAGCATCAACAGCGACAATGACGAAGAATTAGAAGCAGCATTACTAGATGATGATGAAGCGATCGCCGAAATTTTTGATAATGCTAAAGCAGTATTAGCAGAACAAAACCTGGCACTACATCATACTGCTTATACTCTAACGGCAATAGGAGAACTTCCGCCGATCGAAGAAGAGCAAATTTTAACACTCGAAGATGATGGTGATATGGAAGAAGAAGAATTGCAATCTTTGGCGTATTTCTATCACGACGAGCAAAAATACGGGATCTATACACCCTTAACTCCCCTCTTGTTTTTTGCTAGATACGACTTTGAAAACCATCTAGAATTAGTTTCTCCCGATCAAGAAAATTTAATGCCTATCCTCGAAGAATTGTTGTCAGAAGATTAAAACCGCTTCACGGTCAGCTTTAAGCTGTAAGCCAAGCTTATAGCCATGAACGAAGTAAGTTATGAACATATATAATACTGATTCTATAAATTTTTGGTTATAGATATGACAAAGATCGGGCAATTCTTAAAAAAGCAAGGTAAGATGAAGCGCGATTAGCTACGCTACCCTTCGGATCGCACCTCAGCTCACTGATTATTAATAATTTTACCGAACTATTTCAATATATCTATACAAAATGATGACTCGTAATAGATCGAACAAGAAAAAAGCTGCTAAAAAAAAAGCAAAAGGTAATTTAGCTGCTAAACTCATCCCTGCAAGTGTAGGGGTTTTGTTACTTGTAGGCTGGGCTGGTTGGCATGGTTTGACCGCTCCCGTAGAAGCTCAAGGTGAACAAGCAAGCCAAGAAAAACAGGTTCAGTTTACAGTTAAGCCTGGGACTTCTGGCAATCAAATTGGTAGTGAATTAGCACAGTCTAATTTGATTAAATCTAATAATGGCTGGAAGCTTTGGACAAAGCTAAAGCAGGTTACAGATTCATCTGGTGGTTTTAAAGCGGGTACATATCTAGTATCCTCTGAAGAGTCTTTACCAGATATTGCCAGCAAGATTTGGAATGGAGACATTATGCAGACTAACTTTACTATTCCTGAAGGTTGGTCTACAAAGCAAATGGCAAAATATTTTGAGTCTTTAGGCTACTTTTCTGCCGATGAATTTGCCAGCGCGGTTCAGAAAATTCCCTATGATAAATATCCCTGGCTGCCACCAAACTTACCTATCTTAGAAGGATTTTTATATCCTGATACCTATAAAATTTCTAGCGATCGCCTTAACAATCCCCAAGCAATAATTGACACGATGCTAAATCGCTTTGAAAAATATGCTCTGCCCGTTTACGAAGCTGCAAAACCAAAAATAAGTCTTTTAGACTGGGTAACTTTAGCTAGTATCGTCGAAAAAGAAGCAGTAATAGGTAAAGAACGTCCTGTAATTGCAGGAGTATTTACTGCCAGACTTAAACAAGGGATGAAGTTAGAATCCGATCCCACCGTAGAATATGGATTGAACATTAGACAAACAGCAGACCAACCTTTGACCTATTCTCAGGTAGGAACACCGTCTCCTTATAATACTTATATGAACACTGGCTTAACTCCTACTCCTATTGCTTCCCCTGGCATAGCCAGCCTAAAAGCGACCCTAAACCCCGAAAATACAGATTATTTATATTTTGTGGCTCGTTATGATGGTACTCATGTCTTTAGTAAAACTTTGAGTGAACATGAAGCCGCCACCAAAGAAATTCGTCGCCAAAGAAATCAGTAGAGAATAAGCAATCAGATAGTCCTGTAAAAGATCTATATTTGTATGGGTATAACCAATTAAACCTATTTGTTACTCTTGAAAGGATAAATGCATATTTCCTCATCCCTTATCCCTCATCATTTATCCTTTTAAAATGGATTTATTGCGATCGCTTCCTATTGGTTCATATCTCGAACAGCCTGTTACTTGGCTACACAAGATGGATCCGCGAGTAAAATTAGTCTGGTTAATGACTTTTTTGCTTGCTCCACTGTTGGGCAATCCTTTTTGGCGTATTTGTCTGGCTGCATCTTTAATTGTGCTAACTATCGTTGGGGGCATTCCCTTTAGGGCTTGGAGTAAGCAGATGGGTTGGTTACTGCTACTTTGTTTTTTCATGTTTTTGTTTGCCTGCGTTGCCCCTGACTCCTTAGCAGCTAAACACCAGCCTAGAGTACCTGACTTTTGCGCTGATGTGGCTACCGCGAGCAGTACAGCCGAAAAGGCGAGCAAGCAACTTGAGTGCAAATCCCAGCTACCACAACCAACAAGCTACCGCTATGTCTATCTCGATCAGCCTAAGTTTGTTTTTATTCCTCGTTTAGTAGTTACCCGACGCTCTTTAGATGTAGCGGTGAGAGTTTCTACTTTAATTTTTACTCTGATTTACAGTACTAGCCTGTATCTTTTAACCACCGCTCCTGAAGAAATTACCGCAGGTCTAGAAGATCTGATGAGTCCTCTACGCCGTTTTAATCTGCCAATCTCCGAAATTACTCTGACTCTAACTCTTTCTCTACGTTTTATTCCCCTTGTCTTAGAAGAAGTCCAGAATTTAGTTCGTTCTATCCGTACTAGGGCAATAGACTGGAAGAAACTAGGTATACGTCGTAGCACACAGCTATGGTTAATTGTCTCTGAAAAGCTATTGGAGAATTTGTTATTGAGAGCCGAACAAATAGCTACAGCAATGGATGTTCGCGGTTTTACTACCCCAAATGAACATAAGGTTCAATGGCATCAGCTACAATTGCGGTGGCGCGATTGGCTAGCTTTAGGAATTTTGATTCCCTTTTGGTGTGCGCGTTGGTTTGTGGGGGGAATGTAAGCATGACCAATAAAGCAGCTACATCTCCAGAAACAAAAATACAGTCATGGCATTGGCGATCGCTGGCTCTAGAAAATCGCACCGCTTCAGATATATTTACCGCCTTATTTGCCCAAGAAAAAATTGCCACCCTGCTTGAAAGTCCTGCTATAGCCGATCCAGAATATCCTCAGCTAGCTCGCTATTCTATCTGTGCAGGTTCTCCCCGCACTGTTGCTGGACAGCCTCAATTATGGACTCCTGAAATTGGTAAGATTCTACCTTTTTTGCGATCGCGCCTGCAACAACTTACTATAGATAATCCTCAAGTTGCCCATTTGCCTTTTACGGGTGGTTGGTTGGGTTGGCTAGGTTATGATTTGGCTTGGGAAATTGAACGTTTACCCAGTTTGAATCAGGATACTTTGCCTTTTCCTGTGGCGTATTGGTATGAGCCAGATTGTTTTGCTGTCCTCGATCATGGATCGCAAATTCTTTGGTTAGCTGCTGGTGAATTGAATAAATTAGATCATTTAGAAAACCGACTGACTTTGTGTAAGGGCGTTTCACGAAGTAGGGGCGTTTCGCG
>JBBSPC010000016.1:0-49759 GCA_038259125.1 Chroococcales cyanobacterium
CCGTTGTTGGTTTTGCTACCCATATGGCAGCTAAGATTACCTCTCATACTTTACGTATTCTCCTTCGCCGCCAGTTCGGAATTGATGTTCAAACTTTTCAATCTGTAGCTATTCGTTAAAATTTAATTCACATCAGACGTATAACAATAAAAACTAAAATTTTAAAATGGCTGTAATCCTCCTACTGTAAAGATCTATCTCGGAAAGTAACAAAAGAGGGATATAGTAATCTGTTCGTAGCTCTAATCTCTCTTCTATCAAAGTCGGTTAAACCCTTGATTTCTCGTTGGCTAAAATGGCATAAATTCGTTAAATTATCCTAGAGTGACAGAAGAGAGATTAGATCAACTTGCTATGTTCCCTGTAGGAATAGACTCAATTAGTTTGCGAGTATAGTCTGTTTTTGGATGACGATAAATTTCTTCGGCGGTGTCAATCTCTTCAATTTTGCCCTGGTTCATCACAATAATGCGATCGCTCATAAACTTAACGACGCTCAGATCGTGGGAAATAAAAATGTAGGTTAGTCCCATTTCTGCCTGGAGCTTCTTTAAAAGGTTTAATACCTGCGCCTGTACCGAAACATCTAAAGCCGAAACCGATTCATCGCAGATAATAAACTGAGGTTCTAAAGCCAAGGCGCGGGCAATACATACTCGTTGTCTTTGTCCACCAGAAAACTCGTGAGGGTAACGGTTTCTCATGTTGGGGTTTAAACCAACCCTTTCTAATAATTCAGCGACTTTCTTCTGACGATCGCACTTTATTTTATGAACGACTAAAGGTTCGGCGATCGCTTTGCCGATATTGATGCGAGGATTAAGGGAATTGTAGGGGTTTTGAAAGACAATCTGCATTTGCCGACGGAGCGATCGCAATTTCTGGCTTCTAAGAGATAAACTAGTAATATTGTCGCCATCAAAAACCACGTCACCCTGCATAGGTTGAATCAGCCGTAACAAGGTTCTGGCTAGAGTAGATTTTCCACAGCCAGATTCGCCGACTAAGCCTAGTGTTTCCCCTGGATACACCTCAAAAGAAACGTCATTTACCGCCATCATATATTTTTTGGTTGTACCAAACATTCCCTTCTGGGGGAAACCTACCCGCAGTTGTCTAACCGTCATAATTGGCTGTTGCTGAAGTAGCTTATCTAGCCTTTCTCGCTGTTCTGTTTCGGTGACAACTTCACTTAATCTATGGTTAAAATCTGTTTGTTTTTCGGTAATCTCAATCTCTCCAGACTCAGTGGTAGCTTCATCCATAAAATCTGCCACCGTAGGTAAAATCTTGAGCTGGCGTTTCAAACTAGGACGACAAGCTAACAAGCCTTTTGTATAGGGATGACTAGGATTAGTAAAGACGGTTTTAATATCTCCAGATTCCACTACCTTCCCCCGATACATCACCGCAACAGAATCCACCAATTCGGCAATTACCCCTAAATCATGGGTAATAAAAATCAACGCCATTCCTCGTTCTTGACAAAGATCTCGCAACAGATCGAGAATAGTAGCCTGAACCGTTACATCTAAAGCGGTTGTCGGTTCATCAGCAATTAAAACGCTAGGGTTACAAGAAATCGCTATAGCAATTGTCACCCGCTGTAGCTGTCCCCCTGAAAGTTCGTGGGGATAACGTTTAAGAATTTCCTGCTTACGCTGATTAATGTGACTGGCTAATTCCCTTTCTCCTAAATCTGCACCTGGATTTTCTGTAAGGTACTGCTGTTTGAAGACTTCATCAGCGGGTAAAAGCTGCACCTCTTGTAATAGTGCGATCGCTCTTCTTTTCGCCTCGGCAGACGATACTTTTTGATGTAGTAAAATTGCCTCTGTAAGCTGAAAACCAATATTGTAGACAGGATTAAGCGCGCTCATTGGTTCCTGAAAAATCATGGCAATTTCCCCGCCACGATAGCTTCTGCGCTCTGCTTCATTTACCCGCAATAAGTCAACATTAGATTTACCTTTGGGGGTAAAATAAATCTTTCCCTGCGTAATTTGTCCAGGAGTGGGAACTAAGCCCATAATTGCCAAAGATGTAACCGATTTACCTGAACCTGATTCCCCGACAATGCCTAATTTTTCTCCTTTTCTCAGTTGAAAACTCAAATCCTCAACGGCAACAACAGGTTTAGCCTCAGTGGTAAATTGGACTTGGAGATGACGAACATCAAGAACAGGTTCAGACATATATTTGAGGGATAAGGGCTGAGGGATTAGGAATGAGAATTACCTCTACAATTAATCCTTTTGTCCCATTAGTAAAATATTTAGTCAAAGGGTAACAAAATTTTAACCGATCAGTTAGTAAATTCAATCTTGTATAGTAGATTAACCAAATTATTAAGATATTTTCGTAACAATAACAGCTATTAGAAAATATGAAATATATTATATGGAAACATGAAATTGAGGAAATGGAGGGTTTAGCCAAGACTCACTACCTTAATAAAAATGCTCGACGGATTAATAAGTCTTTGGGAGATCTTGCTGGCTTAAAAAATCTGGGTTTTCACATCATTGAAGTTCTCCCAGGATACGAATCCACAGAATATCACCTACATTTTTTCGAGGATGAATGTGCGTACATTCTTTCTGGCAATGCTACCGTAACGATTGATGAAATTGATTACGAGGTAAGCGCAGGAGATTTTATCGGCTACCCAGCAGGTGGTCTTCCCCACACGATGAAGAATACTGGCTCGGAGGTTCTTCGCTGTATTGTTGTCGGTCAGAGACTCATCCACGATGTTGGAGATTATCCCCGACTTGGTAAAAGACTGTATCGTTATGGTCAATCAAGTGACGTAGTTGACATTAATGATATTTCAAATCCTAACTTTGGCAGGAAAATTTAATTGAGCGATAATCACTTGGCAGCATTAGCAATCTAAACCCAATTTTTTTCTTAGGCTAGTTAAAGATTCGCTCCAATAATCCTCAAAACGATAGTTTAGAAGAAAGTCAGCTTTTTGTCCCAGAAGTTTTCCTCGCTGCTTATTTGCAAATATAGCCTTAATTTGACCAGGAGCAAGAATCAAATATAACAATTTTCCGAAGTTTTGAAGACTCTATAAGCCTGATATAGATTTTTGAGGTTTAAAGTCATATATCTAATCCCTCATTTTAAAGAAAAAGGTATAGCAATCGAATAATAGATTAGGACATCTATCTAATATGAATTCTAAAAAAGAATGATACAAATTAGGTGACGAGGAGCGCGGGAGACTGGGGGCAACTAGGCAGGTGAGGCGGAAACGGCGAGGTTTCCTCGCCATGTTCCACGCCGTAGTAAATTCGTCCCCAAGTCCCCAAGTCCCCAAGATTGATGAGTGCGTAACATCAGTAAATAAAGCTAAACATAACGGCAACGAATGCCTTCTTTCCTGTTTCCTTCGATAATCTGGTACTCCCTCAAACACATCCAGAATTGCTATTTTACTCAATTTCTATCTTTGATTTTAAATTACCATTCTTACCTTACCATTTAGAATGAAATAGCCCTGCTATTTGCCGACTAACATTACTTTTGTTTTCTTAATCTTATGTCCCAACTAAATAAATCAGCATTAAGACGAATAATAATGCAGCAAAGAAAGTCTCTTTCTATTAATGAATGGCAGGCAAAGAGTAATCTTCTTTGCGATCGCTTAAAAACTTTTCCGCTATTTCAAAAAGCAAAAACAGTCTTTGGCTACTTTAGTTTTCGTCAAGAAGCTGATTTGACAATCCTCTTTTCTGAACATAAGAATTGGGCTTTTCCTCGCTGTGTTGAAAAAACTTTGGTTTGGCATTTATGGCAGCCCAAAGAAACTTTAAAGGTGGGTAAATATGGTATTAAAGAACCTTTAGCTACAGCAAAAATGATTATTCCTTCATCTGCCGACTTGATTCTAGTTCCTACCGTAGCTTGTGATCGACGAGGGTATCGTTTAGGTTATGGTGGCGGTTTTTACGATCGTTTATTAAGTCTACCTCAGTGGGCAACTATTCCTACTGTTGGTATAGTATTTAATTTTGCTTATGTTGACCGATTGCCAGTAGATAAATGGGACATCAAATTGAATTTTATTTGTACTGAAACGTGTTTAAAATCTTTTTGAATACTGCTCATGAATATTACCAATTGTTAACTAGCTATTGTTCAATATTAAGTATTTTTTGTCTCTAATTAACCAACCAAACAATGAAGATATATTAAGCACAAAATAATAAAATGAGTAATTATGCTCATGATTTTGAATTAAACAATTAAGTTTCATTTAAGGTTTGTTAAGTATGCAGGAATACATATTTAAAAAAAATACGGCTTTTGCTAATGTTATGAAAACAAGTAAAAGACAAATATCTAAAAATTCATTATTTAAATTTAAACATTCTATTACTCTAAAAAATTTAACAATTAAGTTATCTTAAAATCTGATGAAACACTTTCATGACGAATGGATTCAAGAATGGTGCGATCGCAACGGCTGGACGGATTTATTTCAAGAACGCTACAATCACTACTGGGCATTTCCTCCTAATGGCGTCATGCCAGAACCTATTCCCCAAAAGGTAATGAGAGTGATCAAAAGTGAAAAAGGTTTGAGTAGTAGCGAATATAGATGGTTAGTTTCTGCTGCTGTTGTCAGCGTGCTGGCATTGTTTGCTAGCTATCTTTTTGCATCGCCGATGCCTTTGATGTTTGCCTTTGGGTTTGATGCTATTACGTTTGCTCGCATGGAGTGCGAAATTTAATTGGGTTCATAAATCTTGCCAAACTTTGCTGAGTTAAGGCAGTCCGTGGTGAAAAAAATCCTTCTAATTTGAGCTAAAAGTTTGTTTCAAACAGTTTACTTTGCTTGTTTTACCTTAAAAAGTCAGGGAATGCTTGACTTTAGCGTGGACAAAGAAGACGATAAATAAGGATGTAGTTTTTACAAGCCAAAATTTTGCAGGATTATATCTGGCTGTAGGGCAAAACTTAGGGTGTTTAACAGTTAATATGTTTGATTTAGGTAACAATCGACCAGAAATAGCCGCACAAAAATGGCGATCGCAATTAGATCTTTTTGTTAACGATCATGAACTACAGCTTGCTGCTTTAGCCTGGGGACTACAAAAAGAATGGGCGGATGAAAAAGAGGTTTTAGGTATTGATTTGAAACCTGAGCCACATTTTATTGCTTGTTCTCAAGCAAGTCTTGAGAAACTGAATCAAAATACTAGAGGACAACTACAAGAGATCTTGGGAATTGTCGATCATTACGATCGAGAAACGGAGGTTGTGATAGTCGCTATTGGGGAAGGACAGGTAAAGTTAATCAACTTTCAACCTAATACTTCTCCACCAGATTCTTTTGCTGCTAATGGAGATATTGACCAGTTAATAGCAACATTAGAAACAGCTTTAGCCAAATATATTCAATAGATTTTTGGTAGGTATAAAATTATTTAGCCATCGCTTAACATTTATTCAATTAGCCACATCCCAGTTAAAACCGTTTTTAGTCAGAGTCCCATCAATAAACTTTTTCAACGTATCTGCCATAAGCTGTTGTTCACTAATGCGAGGATGACCAGGGGTTACTTGCTTCTGGATCAGCGAAAAGACGCGATTATCGTGGTTTTCCTGACGGTATTCGGCGATCGCTTCAGTTAAATATCCGTCCCATTGAGTATCATGATTCATATTAGGAAACATACCCACAAAATAAGAATCTGGATATTTAGCTCGCAGATTAGCAATAAATTGTTTATAGTGTCCTTTCCAAGCTTCGCTAGATAAATTATTACCAATTGTTGCAGAATCGTTTTGACCTAGAGCAATTACTACTAAGTCAGGGGTGTACTGTTCAAAATCCCATAGTGGAGCATCCTGTAGAGGTTTAATTCTGTTATAAAAAGCTTCTGTTCCTGTGCCGTTATTCCAAAAGCCAAAACCATTGACTAAAGATACTCCTGATTGAGCTATCAAAGAAAGTTCTGCGTCATAATCCCTTGATAGTATGGAAGCATAACTATAATAAGCATTAGAAATAGGAATTAGATCTGTTTGAGGATCTTGAACTCCTCTGGGTTCATACTCTACCGCATGACCAGCAGAAATAGAATCGCCATAAACCTCTATTTTTTTGTTAGAGTCTGGGTCGGCAGGAAGTAACTCACCGTCAATTGCTATGCTATGAAGCTTAAATTCTCCCGTTAGGTAATCAACTCGTTTAACTATCACTGCATTGTGAGCCTTGTTTTCTAATTCAGTAGCTATATCGTAAATAACTGGTTGACCATCTTCTTGTCTTAGCTTAATAGTCGTAGGCTGAGAACTACCATCAAGATAAACATCAACATAATTTTCGCTGCCCCAGCTATCTTCTGATAGCTCGATTTTCAAACTAGTACCAGTAAATTTAAACTCCAATGCTGTTCCTGGATAACTAAAGCCTGGTGCTTGAGGATTTTCCCAGTTTACTCTACCTGAGTAATTTAAATTACCGTTATTTGGGGTAATTTTCTGGAGAGTAGAGGCATTTACTACTACTGTTGGACGATCAATCTCAGAAATAAGATTTTGATTTAATGCTATTGCTAAACTTTGAGAAAATATTAACTCGAACATTTTTAATTAAAAATATACTAATAGCTATTATTAAACAAAATAATAATAATTTATGTAATACGTCTAGTGTGAATTAAATTTTAGTAAGTTGATAAAGATTGAAAAATCAAAACGTCAATTCCAAATCGATGGCGTAAAAAAGTGGGCAATTAGCATCAGACACGGAGATTGCTAAAAACCAATGAGAAATCATGGTTCGTGTAACCATTTTTTGAGCATTTTTATTTTTGACTATATCTTCCTATCTTACTACCCTAAAGTTATAAAAGAAGGTTCATACTAAATCCTGTTCGTCTAGGTAATTTAATGAGTAATGAGATTTAAGGAATATTGAAAATTTTATTTTGCTAATCTTCCTAGCTAATTTGGGTAACTTAAGATTATTAGGATTATTAAATACACAAAATATTATTTATTTACTACTCAACAAATTTTTAAGCTAGGCAGGCTCTCACCTATGAATAATGATTCCTACTCTTCTAATGATATTCAAGCAGCAATGTTTGCTGATTGTCTTGCTAATAGTAAAGAAATTTTTCAGCTAATCGATACCGTGTTTCCTGTGGATTCATGTCGGCACTACCAAGTCTTACCCTTAAAGTTAGAAGATAACCATTTGACTTTGGGTATGTTAGACCCTAGCAACGAGGAATCATTACAGTTTGTCAAGTCGATCGCCAAGGTTTTTCGTTACAATCTCACCCTCAATGTAATTGATGTTCAAACTCATGAAATAATTTTAAATAGCTATCCCCAAAATTCTCAGCAACAGTCACAATCACCACAAGATCGAAACCAGACTGTTATCGATACTAATTTTAGTGGTGGAGCAATCCCTTTGAATGAGGCGCAGCTTAACAGAAGAAAACTTGCCGACTCTGCCCCAACAATTATTTCTCAACAACCCAAATCAAATACATCTCCCTTTAACTCAAATATGCCTGCTGGATTGGAAGATTTACCTCCAGATTTAGATTTTCTTAGGGACTTAGATCTAGAGTCTCCATCACCAGCTAAACCAGCAAAATCACAGGTGGATTCAGCAGCAACTCTTTATGAAATTCCTCCAGAGTTTCTTCGGCAAAAAACTTCTAATCGTCTTGACGATCAGCCTACTATTATTGGCGGCGATCCTGCTGAACTTTTGGCTCAACCAGCATTAGAACAAGAATCTCAGACTCAAATTGCTGATGCTGAGATAGAAATTGCTGATTTAATTGAAGATGTTGATTTTCTACCACAGTTACAGTCTCAGCTATCATGGCAAAACTTGTTAGAGTCAGCTTTTCAACACTATAGCGATCGCCTTAATTTGACTCGTCATAGCGATCGCGGTGGTATTGTAGCTCAAAAAGATGAAAAGACTCAATCTAGTATTGATCGGCTACCACTGCCAACTTTTTGCTCTTTAATCGACGAAATAAAACGGATGGCAAGACTGCCACAAAATACATCTAGCCATCCCCAAAAAGTTGTCCTAGAAAGAATCTATGAGGAAGAGCGCATTTTGCTACGCTTAGAGTTTCTAGTTAAAGACGAAGACGAAATAATCATAGTGCAAATCTTACGAGATCGGGCTTTACAAATCTATGAGCAAAAGCAGATGGATCGAATTAGTGAACAGGCTTTACAGCTTGCACGACAGTTGGAAAAAACCCTCAGAAAAATTCAGGCTTGTTTTGATTCTGCCGAATTAATTAACCTCAGAGAGTTGCAAACAGTCCAAAGCAGAATTAATCATCAGCTAAGGCTACTAGACAAAATTTAAAACCTAATAATTTTAAATAAAATTCCCCAGAAGATTATTCTGGGGAAACTAACAAACTAAGTTAATTAAAACTATAATTCGTCTTGACCAACAACCTGAGTCTTGAGAGATTCAAACTCCTGTACCAATTCCTGGCGAGATGATTTTGTCAGTAAATAGCGATAAACAAACCAGCCACTATAGCCTAAGCCTACTAATTCAAACGTAGGTGCGAGTAAAGGAATATCATTAATAGCTGCAATAACCGCTAAAGTTACTTTTACTGCTACAATGCCCAGAAAAATTAGCAACAAGTTAACTAGAGATTTTTGATTATTGTCTACAAACTCTTTAATATAGTCAAAAACTTGACTTAAAAATTTTGAGCCTATATTCAAATATTCTTGAACTTGTCCATCTGCTGGAGATGTTTTGGTTGCAGTAATTTTACCAGGAGTTTCGCTCCTTAAATCTACTGTAGCTGCCTGAGTATCGGTTGTAACTTCTGGAGTAGTATTAGATTCCATATTTTATGCTCTCCTGTGGTTTAAATGAGTATTAGTCTGTTATTACTTTAGATTTACTATGATGACTATACTTTTGCTAATAGTACCAAACGCTTTTAGTATTGAGCTAAAAATTACGCAGGCAATTAACAGTCCTGATAATCTTTACACAGTATAATTACTAATATTAGGTCAGTCTATAGGCATTAATTGGGTATACTTTAGGTTTTAAACAGATTACGAGGGTTATTTAGCCAAACTTGCTCGGTTAATCTTAATTATCACTTTAGATTGAGCTTATAATAACTTAGTCGAAACTAGCATTTCTGCGCCCAGTGTCTCATTTTAATTCAAAAAGGATATCTCACCTCAAGAAACAAGATATCCATTTTAATTTCGGCTTTAATCAGCCAAAAGAACTATTTACTAAAAATTCTGTTATTTACTGAGATATCATCGCTGGCTTTTTTGATTTAGTCATTTCCGCATCTTCTTTTCTTAAACGACAATTAATCTCACAAGAGTTGTTAGGACTTTCGATTAATTTGATTTTGTCTAATTCCGCGCCTAATTCTTTAATTGGCGATCGCAATAAATCCGCAATTCTCACAGCAATATTCTCCGCAGTCGGGACAACTTCAGCGAAATAAGGAATATCTTTATTTAAGAACGTGTGGTCAAAAGGTTCAACTACATATTCATCAATAGCATTCTGTAGCGCACCTAAATCCACTAACATCCCTGTGCGGTTATCGATCTCACCGGCTACGGTAACTTCTAAATGATAATTATGTCCATGACCATTGGGGCGAGCGCATTTTCCATAAATTTCCTGGTTTTCTTCAAGGCTGAGACTAGGAATTGCTAAACGATGCGCTGCACTAAAGTGAGTTTTGACTGTTAAAGTTGCTTCCATATTATTTCCTTGATAATCTGCCCAAAGTTCAGGATGTTCAAATAATTGAATATTAACTAAAGGTAAGTGGGGCGCAAGTTTATCCCAAATTACCCTAGCAATATTTTCTGTGGTGGGTAATGTTTGCTTAAATTCTTCTGACCAGGCATCGTTTAGATAAGAATATTGTAGCTGGCTAGTAACTTCTCGTTTGATTATTTGTTTAACTACGGACAAGTTTTCTACCATGCCGTATTTATCTAAATCACCCTCTAAAGATACGTATAAAACATAATTATGTCCGTGTCCAGGGAAACGGCTACAAGCACCAAAAAGGCGTTTGTTTTCTGCTTCGCCTAATTCTGGCAACCAGTAGCGATGACTCGCGGAAAACTGAGCGCGACGATTAATAGTGCATTTCATGCTATTAAGCTAATATTTTTAAAATGTAAAGTTTAGTAAACTATATATCTTAATTATAGCAAGGTTGAGAAATTCAAAGTATAAGGGGAATTTGGAGATCGCGTATCTAAGTGATCTCAGCTTGAAAACTCAAGAGGAATTTTTCGCCTTCAATAAGTTTTAACTGATTACCTTTTGATCGACTAGCTTAATCTGTTTGGGAATAGCCTGAGAATCTTTGAGTTCAGCAATATCCTGTAATATCTGTTGCTGTTGCTGTTGAATTGTATCCAAACGAGTCATAATCTCCTGTAGCTGTTCGGGATTATTTGTTACTTCGTAATTAGTAATAGTAGAGTTGACGGGAACGTTTTTAGGTTTTACTTCCCAACCAAATAGAAACTTTAGCAAGAGAAAAGGCGATCGCAGAATCCATAACCACATCCGATCTATCATTGAGGCGATCGCTCGATAGATGGTGATCAGCAAGCGAACAACTAAGATAATAGCTATCAAAGCAATAAACAAGCTAATTAGAGGATGATTGACCAGCCAGTAAAAAAAAGGATGATTGACTAACCAGCTATTTACAGAAGAAGTTACCGAGCTGCTAAGATTATTTACTAGGCGATCATCCCAAGAAGTTACTTTGTCCATAGCATCCTGAAAAGCAAATACAACTAGCTGTCTTGAGAGCATAGTAATTTAAAGAGTTGAATAAGTTCAATTTACATTTATTCTAGGCAATCGGTGTTTAAAACCACAAAGAATTTCCCAAGATATAGTATCTAAAGTATTTGCCCAATCGTCTGCGGTAATGCTTAATTTGTTCTGTTGTCCAATTAAAGTAACAGTGTCCCCTGGCTGAACATCGCTGAGATGATCGACGTTTAACACTAGCTGATCCATTGTAATTGAACCGATTTGTGAGACTAATTTACCTGACACAATTGCCTGTAAGCGATTAGATAGGTTGCGGGGAATGCCATCAGCATAACCAATACCGACGATCGCCACTTTAGTATCTTTTTGCGTCACAAAGTTACGACCATAACTCACCCCTTCTCCTGCGGGAATTGTTTTTACCTGAGCAATTTTAGCTTTCACCTGCAAAACTGGTTTAAGCTCAATCACCTGTTGTAAATGATTAGCAGGATACAAACCATATAAAGCAAGTCCAACCCTAACCTGATCGTAATGGGTAGTGCGATCGCTTAAAGTGGCTGCGGAATTGGCTAGGTGAATTGAGGGTGGCACAAAACCCTCTACCTTTAATTGTTCAATCACCTGGCGAAAACGTTGATGCTGCAAATTCATGATCCGGCGATCGCTTTCTTCAGCAGTAGCAAAATGAGAATAAATACTGGCGATCTCTAGATTGGGTAACTTTTGCACAAGCTGCACAAAGGACGTTGCCTCTTTCCAGTTAGTACCCAAACGAGACATACCTGTATCTAGCTTCAGATGAACCAATAAAGATTTACCTAAGCTACTCATAGTCGCAGCAAATACTAGTGCTTGTTCTGGGTTACAAATAGTAGGCTCTAATTCCCAGGCGGCGATCGCTTTAATATCTTCGGGAGCGTTAACTGCACCTAAAATAAGAATAGAAGCTGTAATTCCTGCCTGGCGTAATTCCACACCTTCAGAGAGGGTAGCGATCGCTAGACAATCTGCGCCGTTAGCTAGTGCTGTTTTAGCCACGGTAACCGCACCATGACCATAGGCATCGGCTTTGACCACCGCCATTAATTTTGTCTGAGGAGCAAGAAAGTCTTTTAGAGTTTTGACATTATGAGCTAAGGCTGACAAATTTATCTCTACCCAGGCACGCTGACGACTTACCAACAAAGATAAGGAATTGAATTGTTTTTGTGCCGAATAAGCTTTGCTTTGCTGTTGCCAACCCACCATATTTAAATTGGTTTTTAAACCTAATTATTGCTTGCTATTATGCACAAATGTTAATCGAAAAATAGATAAGGTCAAGACTTTACCTAAAATATTAACTAGCCTAATTAATACCAAGGATTAAGTAATAATTACCGAACTACATTAATTAGTTTGCCTGTGTTACTATTTCTTAATAAATAATATCAATCTTTGTTATGGGTAAGGTTTTGGTACTTAATGCCTCCTACGAACCCCTAAATATTACCAGTTGGCGTAGAGCAGTGGTATTACTGATCAAGGGCAAGGCAGAGCAGCTTGAACACAGGGGTACGGTTATTTATGCAGACTTTCCCCTACCCACGGTGATTCGCCTACGCTACTATGTAAGAGTACCCTATAAAGAGATTCCTTTAACCCGTCGTAACATTCTAGAAAGAGATTGTCAGACTTGTCAATACTGTAAAGCCAAAGGAGATCAATTAACTATTGATCATGTAATTCCTAAGTCTCGTGGCGGAATAGATACCTGGGAAAATCTGGTAGCAGCCTGTGTTAGATGTAATGTCAGAAAAGGCAGCCGAACCCCCAAGGAGGCAGATATGCTACTACAAACCAAGCCTCGCCGTCCCTACAGCAGCCTACATTTTGAGTTAGTTAAGTATACCAGAGGCAATTCAAATCAAGAATGGAAAAAATATGTGATTGGCATATAATTCTTAAGTCACAGATTACTCCGCCACGTCCGATATAAACGCCTGGGGTTTCCCCAGGCGACACGGACTCCTAAACGGACGAAGCCTTCTTGCTCAATAGCCTCAACGGGGAGAACCCCCGCAACGGCTTTTCGCGCTGCTGTGACTGTTGGTCAATCGCTAATTATATTGGTTGATGATAAACTCAAAACTCTAGATACAAAAAAATATATATTCTCTTACTTGGTGATTTTGTAGTTGCCATAAACGCAAAAGTATGTCCTCAAACCTTAATACTTCCCTAGAACGTCGTCTCGCTGATAAAAAGGTAGCTACTAAACAACAGTTAGAAGCAGTCACAAAAAATCAATTCCAGCCAGAAAATAAGAAGGACAGTGTTTTAGAAAATAAAGTACACAAGTTCCGCCAAACTTTAGAGCAACATAAGGGTGAAAAGCAAATCATAGTCATTCAGGATTTCCCCGACCCCGATGCTCTATCAAGTGCTTGGGCTTATGAACTCATTGCTGCTAACTATGATATTAGTTGCGAAATTGTCTATGGTGGCACTCTATCCCATCAAGAAAATATTGCCTTAGTTAGATTAACAGGTTTATCCGCCCAAAGATTGACCGAACAAACCTTAAGGGAAAAAGATTTATCTGAATATCAAGGTTGTGTTTTGGTTGATAGTCAAGGAACAAATAGCCAGCTTTATCCTGTGGTAGAAGAGGCTGGTATTCCGTTAGCTGTAGTGATCGATCACCACACAAAACAAAAAGAGCTAGATGCTGAATTTATCGATTTACGTCCTCAAACTAGAGCAACTGCAACTATTCTGACTCAGTATATTCAGGCAGGAATGTTAGACTTAGACAGTAGCAGTGATGTTCATGTCAAATGCGCTACTGCCTTGATGCACGGTTTGCGCTCTGATACTAATCGCTTGATGCAGGCAAAAGAAGAAGACTTTGTTGCTGCTGCCTATTTAAGTCGTTTTTATGATTCTCAGCTACTAAATGCCGTATTACAGTCAGCGCGATCGCGTCGTGTTATGGATGTAATTGAACGAGCCTTGAGAAACCGCATCATCAAAAAGAATTTCTCACTCTCAGGAGTTGGCTATCTACGCTATGATGACCGCGATGCTATCCCTCAAGCAGCAGATTTTTTAGTTACCGAAGAAGATATTCACACCGCCGTAGTTTATGGCGTTGTCCATAATGAAGACAATGACAAAGAATTGGTGATTGGCTCATTGAGAACAACTAAGCTAACTCTAGATCCCGATGAATTTATCAAAGAAACATTGGGTCAAGATGCTCAAGGAAGATTCTTTGGTGGTGGTCGCTATATGGCGGGAGGATTTGAAATTCCTGTAGGATTTCTCAACGGCTTTAACGATCATTCGGAATTTACAAAGCTCAAATGGGAAGTATTTGATACTCAAATTAAGCAGAAATTAATGCGCTTAGTTGAGCCAGAAGATAACGTAATTTCTACCGATTAGTAATCTCGTTGAAAAAAGAATGCGACACATTCTGTAAGGGCGATTCGTGAGACAGTTGCGGTGGGCGGTTTCACCGACATAAGCAAACTGTCGAACCCGAAGGGCGAATCGCCCTTACCCAAATATAATCTGATACAAACATTAATTGAATCAATATAAAAAGCTAATAGCTAAAAGCCAAAAACCAGTTAATCCCGAACGTAGTCTATCCAACCACGCTGTTGAAAACTGCTGTATAAGTACAGTAAGTACCTAAAGCTGCTGGCAGAAAGCCAACACCTCTGAGATTGAGTCTGTTTGTTGAGGATAAGCGACTTGAGGACGAGTAATTATAATTAAAGGAACGTTTAAATCGGCTGCAACTTGACGTTTAATATCTTCTCCTCCTGCCTTTCCAGAAGCTTTAGTTATTACCATCGATATATTCCACTGTTGCCATAAGGCTTTTTCCCAAGCTGGGTTAAAAGGTGGACGAATAGCAATCAAGCGATCGCTGGTAAATCCAGCCACTAAAGCTGTCTCTATAGAAGCAGCTTTAGGTAAAATTCTCGCAAACAAAGTAGCTCGATTATGCCAAGATTGAAATAAAGGCAAGGCTTTACATCCCACCGTCAACAATACTCGCTGTTGTTTTAAATAGTCTCCCGTTAGCAAAGTCTCAAAGCTATCAAGTTTAATTACAGATGTGTTTGTAGACGCATCAGCTTGTGCTTGATAACTGTTTCTTTCGTAGCGTAGATAGGGAATATTTAGTTGATTAGATATGGCGATCGCCTGATGGGAAACCTCTACAGCATAAGGATGAGAAGCATCGATAATGGCTTTAACTTGATTGGCATGACAAAAAGACTGCATTTTTTCTCGATCCATACATCCCACTGCCGTTTCACAATTAACAGAATACAAGGATAAAGCAGCCTGGGTGACAACAGTAACAATAAATACTATCTCCGAGGTAATCAGGATTCTGGCGATCGCTGCACTATCACTTGTTCCACCAATCAGCCAAACCTTCCCTTCCATTGATTTTATGAGATATCAGTAGGGTGGGCATGAAATAAAAAAAATACATTGACTGACTTAATGCCCACCAAGTAATCAATAATTATCTTCCTTTTAAGGCTTTCTGAAAATTGCGACGATAGGATTTATTACTTACCAATAACACTGGCCATAATAAAGCTAGACCAACTTTTCCAGATAAACTAGAATTGAAGTTTGTACGGCGGTAGCCAGACCAAAATTTCCAAATCCCACCAGCGTAAACTACAACTAAAATTAAACCAATCAACTGTAGCATTTCAATACCCGTTAATTAAATAAGTGATCGATCACTGGGCGTAAAAATGCTGCTTGCACCCTCGACAGTTCCTTCAACGCGGGAAACCCGCGCAACGGAATGTCTCGCAAAGCAGCATCGAGAAGCATTCCCAAGTCCGCGTGGCTTCCCGTTTAGGGATGCCCTCGTGTCGGACGCTTGCGCCTGACGGCGACGCGGTGAAGCAGTTGCGGTGGACAGGTTTCCTGGCATAAGCAAACTGCTTCACCCTTTAGGGGGTCTTCTCTCATTTCCGCCCACTAAATTAATATCAAACTATATTATTGATTGTAACAATTGTAAAAATTTCGTCCCTCAAATCCTAGATTTTGATGATTAGTAACATACTTATCTGACCATTGTTCTAGAATACTCAGTGAGCGTGACCTAATTATATTGCTGTTATATTAATTAACTGCCTCTTTCTGCTTAAGTTAAGCTTAGCAGACTAAATAATTACCAAATACAAAAAATATAAACGCCACGACGGAAGTGAAATATGCGCCTTGCGAAGGCGCGTTTCTCCCGTCAATATAAAATTAACTAACGAGCAAGGAGGTGTCATGCGTGCAGTGTTAATGGCTGGAGGGTCAGGGACGAGATTACGCCCTTTAACCTGCGATTTACCTAAGCCGATGGTGCCGATGCTCAATCGTCCCATCGCCGAACATATTATTAATCTCTTAAAACGCCATCATATTACTGAAATTATTGCTACTTTGTATTATCTTCCTGACGTTATGCGGGACTATTTTCAGGACGGTAGTGATTTTGGAGTACAGATGACCTATGCGGTAGAAGAAGAACAACCACTAGGCACTGCGGGCTGTGTAAAAAATATCCAACAGTGGTTAGATGACACTTTTGTGACCATTAGTGGTGATGCGATTACAGACTTTGATCTGCAAGCTGCGATCGCTTTTCACCGTGAGAAAAAATCTAAAGCTACTCTAATTTTAACTCGTGTTCCTAATCCCGTTGAGTTTGGGGTGGTAATTACCGATAAAGACGGCAAGATTAAACGCTTTTTAGAAAAGCCTTCTCTAAGCGAAATTTTTTCGGATACGGTTAATACAGGTACATATATTCTTGAACCAGAAGTTTTAGATTACCTACCAGAAAACGAAGAGTCTGATTTTTCTAAGGATTTGTTTCCTCTGCTGCTAGAAAAAGGAGAACCAATGTATGGCTATGTTGCTGATGCTTATTGGTGCGATGTTGGTCATCTAGAAGCCTATCGAGAAGCACAATACGACGGATTGGATAAAAAAGTTAAGCTAAAATTTCCTTATCCCGAAAAGTCCGCGGGAATTTGGATCGGCAACAACACCCATATTGACTCTAGCGCGGTAATTGAAACACCAGTTTTAATTGGTGATAATTGTCGCATCGGGGCAAGAGTCAAAATTGAAGCAGGAACAGTCATTGGCGACAACGTAACCATTGGCGCAGATGCCGACCTTAAACGCCCGATCATTTGGAATGGGGCTACGGTAGGAGAAGAAGCTCATTTACGTGCCTGTATTATCTCTCGCGGGACAAGAATAGATCGTCGGGCGCAGGCTCTAGAAGGTTCAGTAGTGGGGTCTTTGTCTATTGTAGGGGAAGAAGCTCAAATTGCCCCTGGGGTTAAGGTTTGGCCCAGCAAAAGGATTGAATCTGGGGCAATTCTTAATATCAATCTAATCTGGGGAAATACTGCCCAACGCAATCTTTTTGGACAAAGAGGAGTCACAGGCTTAGCAAATGTTGACCTTACTCCCGAATTTGTAGTTAAGTTAGGTGCTTCCTATGGCTCAACCTTGAAGCTAGGTTCAACTGTAATTATCTCTCGCGATCAGCGTAGCGTTTCGCGGATGATTGGTCGAGCCATGGTTGCTGGGTTGATGTCAGCAGGAGTTCATGTGCAAAACCTAGAGGCTACAGCCATTCCCATCGCCCGCACCATGATGGTAACAAATTTCATGGATGTAGCAGGGGGAATTCATATTCGTCTTGAACCAGATAAACCAGATTATTTATTAATTGAGTTTTTTGATCGACAAGGAATTAGTATTTCTAAGTCTCAAGAAAAGAAAATTGAGGGGGCTTATTTCAAGGAAGACTTGCGACGAGTTGCCATTCAAGAAATTGGCAGCGTTAGTTATCCCAGTGGTATTTTAGATACCTACAGTCGTACCTTTGAAAGATACATCAATATTGAAGCGGTGCGAAATAGCAGTTCAAAAATTGTTATTGATTATGTCTATGCCGTATCAGGAGCAATTTTGCCTCAGCTTTTAGCTAAGTTTGGCTGTGATGCGGTAGTGCTTAATGCCAGTCTTAAGGAAACTGCCATTGTTGCTGACCAAAAAGAAGTGCTGATCGATCAGCTTGGTCAGGTAGTAGAGGCTCTTAAAGCTAATTTTGGAGTCCAGGTATCAGCCAATGGAGAGCAGTTTATTTTAGTAGATGAAGCAGGTATTCCCATTCGCGGGGAAGTTTTGACTGCTTTGATGGTCAACACGATTTTCACTGCCTATCCTCGGAGTACGGTAGTTGTGCCTGTTCATGCGTCTAGTGCAGTGGAGGAAATTGCCCGTCGCCATGACGGTAACGTAATTCGCACTAAAGTTAGTCCTACTGCTTTGATGGAAGCCTCTCAAGATAATCCTAATGTAGTGTTGGGAGGTAGTAGCAATATGGGATTTATTTTCCCCCAACTCCATCCAGGCTTTGATGCGATGTTTAGCATTGCCAAATTAATTGAAATGCTAACTATACAAGAGCGATCGCTGGCTGATATTCGTAGTGATTTACCCAATATCTGCTACAAATCCTGTTCTATTCGCTGTCCGTGGAAGGTTAAAGGCTCTTTGATGCGTTATTTGGTAGAAACTCATCCTACGGAAAATTTAGAGCTAATTGACGGCGTAAAAATAATTAATCCCCACAATGACAATTGGGTGCTAATTTTACCCGATGCTGGAGAACCTTTAGTTCATATCTATGCTAATAGTAGCGATCGCAACTGGGTCGAAGAACAGTTAACTGAATATCGTCTACGAGTTCAAAGTTTTGTCGATCGCGAGCCAGATTAATCTCAAGATTAATCTAAAATTGCGCTTAAAATTAGTCATTGATGAAAGTCCGAGTAATAAATAGTACAATTGTTCACATATTTAATAATCAGATTATCTAAGGAGTAGTAAACAGATGAATAGCTGTATTTTGATGGCGCAGATAGTTAGCGATCCTGAATTACGTTCTACTCAAGATCAAAAGAGCGTATCTTCGATGATGGTTGAGTTTGAATCTTCTAGAGAAGGGGAAGAACCAGGCAAGGTACAGGTTGAAGGGTGGGGAAACTTAGCCGAAGAGATTAAAAATACATACAGCACTGGCGATCGCATTATTATTGAAGGGCGGTTGTCGATGAACCTCTTTGAAATGCCTGAAGGCTATAAGGAAAAGCGCGCTAAGCTTGTTGCTTCTAGAATTTATCCTGTAGGTGGAAGTATCTTAGATTCCTCCAGCAATCAAAGTTATCAAGCATCTAGCAATAACCCTGATAATGTTGTCGATTTTGCCCCCATCCCTCAACCTCAAGCTGCAACCGTTGCTTCTGAACCTGCCCCAGTTAGTTCTGCACCAGATGCCAGCAGTGAAAATGAAGATTGGGACGAAATTCCTTTCTAAAAAGTCATGCTTAATCAAGCTGGTAAGGTCGAGGTAGCTGTTACCAGCATACCCCTCCTTTCCGAAACCGTGCTTGTCACTTTCACGACACACGGCTACTCAAACGTATACACTTTTGTCATTGACTGACTTCTCAACAACTGAATACAACAGGTTGTCATCAATCCAAAGATAGTCAGTCTTTGACCATGCTTTGGTTAGTTTCTTGGATAAAAAAGTTCCTCTGCATTCATTATTAAGGTTAATGACTATAAAGCCAGAAAAGTTTTCTTTACATTGCTTTACAAAAGTAGCAAATATTTATAAGTCTAAATACTTAGATTAATGATGAATTAAGATTTAGATAGCTAAAAGCAATCGCTAATCTTTAACAATTAATTAATATTCATGAGCATAGTTTTAAAAAACATTAAGATTTGAAGTGTGGAAAGTTATTTTTAGCAGGAAAAATAGATTTGCCTGAATCTAATTCCAATGAGAATTTAAAGAATTTTTCTTTAAGTAAAGAGAAAGAAAACCTAGTAGCGGCGATCGCCTTACGAATTCGCCAGTCTTTAGACCTAGAAATTATTCTGAGTCAAACCGTTACCGAAGTAAGAGAGTTTTTACAAACTAACCGAGTGCTAATCTATCGTTTTGAACCAGACTGGAGTGGTACTGTAGTTGCTGAATCAGTCAAAAATCCTGCTCATACTATTACTGGATTCAAAATCCAAGATCCTTGTTTCGCCTCCGAACATCTAGAAAAATATAGAAATGGTGGAGTTCATGTCATAGGCAATGTTGGATCGGCCGATTTGCACCCTTGCTATACTAATGTGCTGAATACATTTGCCGTTAAGGCAAACCTAGTTGTACCAATTATTGCTCAGGAAAAATTGTGGGGATTGTTGATCTCTCATCATTGCATTTCTCCCCGCCAATGGCAAGATTCAGAAATTGAACTGTTAAAACAACTGGCAATCCAGGTAGGAATTGCGGTACAGCAGGCAGAACTTTACGAACAGGTTAAAAGCTCAAACGCTTATTTAGAGCAAAAAGTTGAACAGCGCACTGCTAAGTTAAGCAACTCAGTCAAATTTGCAACTTTAATCCGCAAAGTAACGGAAAAAGTGAGGGATAGCCTAGACGAGCCACAAATCTTGCAGACTGTTACCCAAGAAATAGGCAGAATCTTAAATATAGAACGCTGTAAAATTGAATTGTACAATAGCGATCGCACTATCGCCACAGTTGCCTACGAATATTCTATCGATTTACCCAACTGTCAGGGGACTGTAAGAACAGTTGCTGAGTTTTCTGAACTTTATACCCAACTGTTGCAAAAACAATCTCTGCAATTTGTCGAAAAAGTTCCCGATCTTAATCCCTTAAATGTTCAAGCTACTAGGTTAGTCTGTCCAATTTTTGACGATCGAGGAATTTTAGGCAATCTCTGGCTATTGCGACCAAAGGAGAAATACTTTGAGAACTTTGAGATTATGCTAGTAGAACAAGTAGCAGCCCAATGTGCGATCGCTATAAGACAAGCTAGGCTATACCAACAGTCTCAAGTACAAATCAAAGAGCTTGCTAGATTAAACGTGGTTAAGGACGATTTTCTCAAAACTATTTCCCACGAATTGCGAACTCCCATGAGCAGCATTCAGCTAGCGGCTGAAACCTTAGAGGCACTGCTAGAGAAGGAAAACGGTACAAATAGATCTATTACCTTTAACAAAGTTTTAGATATTTTTCGCACAGCTTGCAAAAGACAAAACCAATTAGTCGATGATCTACTTACTCTTTGCTATATCGATAGCAAAAAAGAAATGATCACCATGCAGTGGATCGATCTAGCGGTGTTGATACCACAGATAATTGAGCCTTTTGTAAAACGTATCGGTAATCAACAACAAACCCTTGTAGTTGATTTAGCCAAAGACTTACCTCGATTTAAATCCGATGTCTCAAGCATTAAACGGACTTTAACTGAATTACTAAACAATGCCTGTAAATATACTCCTGCATCAGAAACTATTACTGTTTCGGCTCAATCAATAGAAAGTGGAATTAAACTTAATGTAATTAATACTGGGATTGAAATACCTTTTTCCGAGCAACAGCGAGTTTTTGATAAATTTTATCGCATTCCTCACCATGATCCTTGGCAATATGGAGGAACGGGAATTGGCTTAGCTTTAGCCAAAAACCTGATCGAGCTTTTGGGTGGAAAACTAGAGCTTGTAAGCCAGCCTCAAAAAACCATTTTTACAATTTGTCTTCCTTGCGAACTATCTGCTTTTCCGCCTCCTTGACATTGAGCGCAAATGCTTAACTTGTCACTACACTAATGGCCAATAGCTAATAGCTAATAGCTACGAGCCTATTAATATCAACAAAGCTAATTCACATCAGGAGTTTAGTATTAATGATCAAGAGAATGTTCGGGGTTTAATTCTTCTAAAATTACGAAGCGTATATGATTTAAGGCTAACGCGCCGATTGAAACTTTTTCCTTTTCTACTTTCACTCCTTCACTAGTAATCATTTCAAAAGTAGTATCTTTTGCCATCTCTGCATGATACCAAGCTAAGCCCATAAAAAAGCGGGTGGGATATGGACCTCCCTCAAAGAGATCGTCGGGATTAGATTCCATTGGTAGCCAGCCATAATTAGGAAGATAGAACTCCATCCAAACATGGTTAAAGTCGGGTTGCAAAGGCATATTTAGCTTGAGAGGATTTCCAGGACATTTATATCTACCAACGGTGCGACAGGCAATACCGTTAAGACGACACAAAGCCAGAAGTAAGCCTAGATATTCTCCACAAGAGCCTACACCGCGCTTCAGCACAATATCGGGAGTATCGATATGGGGTTTGATGCCGTAGGCTAATTTATCATAGACATAGTTGCGGATACTGTAGACTTGACGCAGAATATTTGTTTCTGAGCCGATCGCGCTAATAGCAGCTTGACGAATAATCTCCGTATCCATGGCTAAATTATCATTATCTGTCAGATATTTTTGTTGATATTCCTCCTTAAGTTCAGCAGGGTTTTCACAATGGTTGGGTTTGATTTGATATTTAATACTCCAGACTTCTAAAATTGCTTTCCAGCCAAAGATATAACGCTGCCCAGAATTAAAATCATTAAACTTAAATACCGCAATTCGTTGCCCATCCTTAACTTCTTCTGTAAACGATAAGCCGATCGCCCTAACTTCTCTAATTTTCTGTCTGTTTGTCTCGGCGGGTAAAGCCATGCGCCACTCTAAGTCTTTAAACTCTATGGGATCGAGAGGAGAAACTTCTTCTACATAAGACATCTCGACTAAATAGCCGTTAGAAAGAGCGTATTTTTGCTCCTGGTTGTAATGAAAATAAAGCGGATGAATAAAAGTGAGATCGCGATACTGCAATTCGTAATTGGGTTCTGCGTTGGGATTATCGCGGATATAAACCTCGCGATCAGCGTAAGCTATATACAAAGTTTCTTTTTCTGTTTCTCGATCGCGATCGAAAGCCAAGCCTGTAGGCGATGTGAAGGGAGTCAAAACACTAAATATAGTTTCTCCTGTTGCCCGATCAAGACAGTAAACAGTTTGTTCTAAAGTATCGGTCAGCCAAATCTCTTCATCTTTGATCGTAATATTTTCTACGCCAATTCCAGGAGCATAAAAGTGGGTTATTTTAGTACGGCGATCGCGATCGTAAATTAAAATCTTGCTTTGTTTTTGACTGGTGAGATAAATTGTCGATTCCCGAACAGCAATTCCTTCAATGTCACAATCTAAGCGCAAAAACAACTGAGGTTCAAAGTCTTGCGTGATCAACGAACAGCAGTAAACGCATTCTCGGTTAGTAAACCAAAGAACGTCATCAGTAATGGCTAAACCTGTTGCGCCCAAAAAATCTGACCAGTAATGAGTATTTAAAACCTTAGTGTTGTTAGTTTCTGGATCGATCTTTAGTAAGTACCCGCTTTGAGAATCTATCGCCCAAAGAAAGCCTTGGTGAAACACAATACCGTAAATTGAACTAGCCGCGATCGGTCTGATGGTTTTACTAGTCTCAGCAGCCTTCTTGGAGATCATATACTCAGTCAAAAGTTTTTATTTATTAGATTTTATATTTGTTTGGTCAATCAAAGTGTAGATTTTGAACAATAAATTAGCCTAGTCCATATCTACTAGTTGTTATACAATTACGTCTAATGTGAATTAAAAAAGGCTTATTCTTCTTCTTCTATCTAAAATTCGTCTGTGCGAACCAGATTAATGCTGGGGGAACTTTGCCCCAGACCCCGCTCTCGCGCATTCCCTTGCGCCTGACGGCGACGCGGGGTCGCTCGCCTGTTGGGGACGTTACGCCCCTCCCCAAACCCCTTCCGTAAAAGTCAAAATCGGGCTTTTCCTCCTCCAGATAATTTCTAAGGGTTCTAATACGAAATTAAATTTACTTGAGTTGAGCTTTGTGAAAAATTCTTTTACATTATAAATTGCCAGTATTTTTCAGCGATAAACTTTTTAAAAGCCAATCCACATTGGACGTACAGTTATGAAAGAATAAAACAATTAGCTATTTTATTGTATGAGTTCTCATTCGCCAACAAGCCAGTCTATTTTAGATGCTCTACAACGTTTAATTGAAGTAGTTGCTCAATTGCGATCGCCTGATGGAGGATGTCCCTGGGACTTGGCACAGACACCACAAACCTTAATTCCCTACGTAATTGAAGAGGCTTATGAAGTAGTAGATGCAATTCAGGGCGGGAACAAAAAGGCGATCGCTGAAGAGTTGGGAGATTTATTGTTACAGGTTGTGTTACAAACACAAATAGCTAGTGAACAGCAAGACTTTAGCTTAGAAGAAGTCGCTACAGGCATCACTGAAAAGCTCATTCGTCGTCATCCTCATGTATTTGGTGATGCAAAAGTCAACAGCGCAGCAGAAGTTAATCAAAACTGGGAACAAATTAAAGCTATGGAAAAAGGTGAAACCCCAGAAGAAGCCAGGTTACTTAGCCGTAAGCTGGAGCGTTATGCCCGCAGTTTGCCCCCCTTAATGGCAGGAATGAAAATATCGACCAAGGCTGCTTCTGCTGGTTTTGAGTGGTCAAATGTCCAGGGAGTTTGGGATAAGTTTGATGAGGAGTTGGCAGAGTTCAAAGAAGCTTTGACAACTGAAAATAAAGTTCACCAGCAAGAAGAATTAGGGGATTTGCTGTTTACCATAATTAATATTGCTCGCTGGTATGGCTTAAATCCTTTTGATGGCTTACAGGGAACAAACCGTCGCTTTATTGAACGTTTGACAATCATGGAAAAGTTGGCTTCTGGTTCTCTTACAGACTACGATATCAATGAGTTGGAATCCCTTTGGCAACAGGCTAAGGCACAGCTAAAAGGCGACCAATGAAGCTATCAAATAATTAATTTGATGTGAATAAATGGCTACATACGATTGGATTGTAATTGGTGCAGGGATAACTGGTGCTTGTCTTGCTTATGAACTTAGTCAACAGGGATTTACGGTACTTTTATTAGAAAAAGACCCCAAGCCTAATAATGCTACTGTATATAGCTATGGCGGTTTACCTTATTGGTCGGGTGTAGATGATTTAACTCGCATTTTAGGGAAAGAGGGAATCGAGCTACATCGCAATTTGACAGAAGAATTGGCAGGAGAAACAGAGTTTCAAGAGCTAGATTTGGTACTTACCATAGATCGCCACGCCGATCCTGAAGTCATTGCCCAAAATTACGCTCGCTTTGCTATTACTCCAGAATTATTAAGTGTGCCAGATGCCTGTATTTTAGAACCTTTACTCAACCCAAATGCGATCGCTGGTGCGTTAAAGCTACCCCATGGTCATATTCACCCCCAAAAGACTACCGATGCCTATTTGCAAGCATTTAAACGTAATGGGGGCAAGATAGTTTATCAGGAGGTAGTAGATTTACTGGGTCAACAAAATAGTATTACAGGAGTGCAAACCGAGAGTGATCTCTATCACGCTGCTAATACAGTAGTCTGTGCAGGAGGACTATCGCGATCGCTTTTGCAACAGGCAAACATTACCATAGGCAACTATTACACTCATGCTCAACTAATTACTACCCCTCCCGTAGATTTAGAATTGGCAACAATTGTTATGCCAGCCGTGCAGCAAAGATTTAGCTTAGAAGCCAAAGCCCAAGAATTGCAGTCAGAAACAGGCTGGAATCCTCCTTATGATGAGTTGGCTAAATCAATCCTCGATCCTGGGGCAGTGCAGTTTCAAGACGGTAGCTTATGTATGGGACAAATTAGCGCGATCGCACCTAACCCCCAAGCCAAGCTCAATCCCTTGGCAGCCGAAGCACAAATCCGCGAACAGGTGGGTAATATTTTGCCTCTATTGGAAGATATTCCTGGTACTTGCCATAGTTGTGTGGTAGCGTTTAATGATCGGGCGATCGCTTTAGTAGGTAATTTAGCTGATATTAAGGGAATCTATTTGTTTTCAGGCTTTACCAGCACTTTAGTATTTGCCCCTGTACTAGCTAGACGTTTTGCTCATTGGGTTTCAGGCACAGAAGACAAAATTATTGAGCAATTACAGTTGGCTATTGTATATAGCCGTACAAAATTAGATTAGCGGTGCGACCCCCTCCCCTAAAGGGTTCAACAGTTTGCTTATGCCGACGGGGCTTATAAAGGGCGGACGCAGGTTCCGCCCACAGCCCCTTGGAAACCCTTTCAACACTTTGCTCAACGGAGGATACCTCCCTTCGGGTTCAGCAGTTTGCTCAAGTCGCGGAACCCGCCCAACGCAACTGCTTCACCGCAACGCAAGTGTTTCACCACCGCAACTGTCTCACCGCGTCGACAGAAAGGCTTTAGCCGCATCTAGGCGCAAGACAAAGGGCTTGCCCGGCATGTACGCGCACCAAGACAGGACACAAAAACTATTAAATAAACTGGCTTCACCATACCATAAAATTATTTTGCAAGAGGTCTATTCAATCGCTTGAATTTGCATCACAATCGAAGTCATGTCATCTCCACCTTTGCTATTTACACCACTAAATCGCTTAACCTGGTTAAAAATGTGATTTAAGATCTCATCTGGAGTTTCTAGGTGTTGACAAGCCCATTTGAAGCAAAGACAGAGGTTTTCTTCATCAAAGCGATCGCCATCTTCATTGGCAGCGTCAGTAAAGCCATCTGTGTAATAAATAATTGTATCCCCAGGAGCAAGCTGTACCGTAGCG
Source organism: Chroococcales cyanobacterium (assembly GCA_038259125.1). Taxonomy (GTDB): domain Bacteria; phylum Cyanobacteriota; class Cyanobacteriia; order Cyanobacteriales; family Xenococcaceae; genus Waterburya. Next base: position 26,491 of record JBBSPC010000016.1, read on the forward strand.
TCTTCGTATTCTGACTCCATATCCAAACCGATCAGCATTCCCCAACTATCTAATTTTTCTATGGTATTAGTTGCTTTACGCCACATCAAAGGAGGATTATGTGCCGCATTGGTAAAGGAAAGGGTTTGCTTTTGTGGATCGTATTCTGAATAAAACATACTCACAAAGCGGTGAGAATTTTCTAGATCGGCATACATTACTCGATTAAGATGACGCATAATTTGAGCAGGAGAATGACGATTAAGAACTTCCGCTCTTAACATTCCCCTGGTCATGGTCATAATCAAGCCTGCGGGGACACCTTTGCCCATCACGTCGCCGATGACAATGCTCCAAGGAACATCAGACGTAGCTTCTGATTGATCGCTTTGTATGAGATCATAATCGGTGCGAATGAAATCGTAGTAGTCTCCGCCAACGCGACTAGCGGTTTCGCATTTAGCTGCGATCGCTAATCCTTTGATGTTAGGACATTTACTAGGTAAAAGCCTTAACTGAATTTCTGAGGCAATTTCTAATTCCCGATCTTGTCTTTCTTTAGAGCGTAATTCGACCGTCAGATCATGGTTGGCGATCGCAACTGCGGTTTGATCGGCTACTAGTTGAGTTAATTTTCTTCTGGTGGGAGTCCATACATAGTCAGGGTCGGTACTAAAAACGTAAAGACGACCCTGATCGACATTTCTAACTAAAATCGGCGTACCAAAAAATTGAATTTCTAATTTTGATTCTTGACCAACGGTCACAGCAGCGCGAAGTTGCGTTGCGGGTGTCAGATGCGGACAAGCCCTTTCTCCCGTTGAGGAAACTTCGTAAGAAGGCTCTGTCGGTTTAGGGTGGACTAATCTGTGACTTAGTTTTTCATCAACAATTTCTGACAGCCGTGAAGGTGAATTAACTGCTTGGTTGTGAAGTAAAGAAGACTGATTAATTTGCAAGTTTACTTGCTCAAAGACATGGCGTATTTCTAAACCAATATTGCTGTCTTGGCAATGAATGTGTTCTAAGTGTACTTTATTATCTTTATATAAAATTAATGCTCCACCAATAGAATCTGTGACCCTAGCTGCCATTAGAGGAGTTAATTCTAAAAACTGATTCAAGTTACTAAAACTACGTAGAGCGAACCCTAATGAGCTAAGTAAATCTTGAATTTTGTTTTGCTCCCTTTGGAGATTAGCCACTAATTCTTTTAGTGCCACAATAGGATTAGAATCCTCTGCTGAGGAATCGATAACACTATCATTTCCTGGAGAGGGATGGCTATGGGAAGATGTGACAGTCATTGCCTCTACAAATTTAGACATTAATTTTTCAATTCATTAGTCAAGAATATATTTAAAGCAAAGTAGGACTTAAAATATTCAATTAGATAGTAACAAAATGTTTTTTGAAACTTAACTTAATTGATTACTACCTAACAGCAAACTAATCAAAACAGCAGTTATATTTTATTTGCCGAGATATTAGGTTGATTTATGATAACCTGAATTAGTTAATCCGCCAAGAAAGCGAAATAAAAACACAAAAACTTTAAATTTAAGCTAGCAGTTGAAGTTATTTTTTTACTTTAGCCATTTAATAAAGCCTCAACAAATTCATAGCTAGAAAAAGGTCGTAAATCTTCAATCCCTTCTCCTGCACCTATAAAGCGAATTGGTAAATTTAGCTGTTGAGTAACCGCTAAAGCTACACCACCTTTGGCACTGCCATCTAACTTAGTTAAAACCACACCACTTAAGTTTGCAGCCTCAGAAAACACTTGGGCTTGACGTAAACCATTTTGTCCTAGAGTTGCATCTAAAACTAGTAAGGATTCTACCCTAGCATCAGGAGCTTTTTTATCTATAATGCGACGGATTTTAGCTAATTCCACCATCAGATTTTGCTTATTCTGCAATCTTCCTGCGGTATCTACTAATAGTAATTCGGTATTTTTGGCTTGAGCAGCAGCGATCGCATCAAAGACAACCGCAGCAGGATCGGTATTCTGACCAGGATTGGCAATCACAGGGGTGTTACTCCTGGCTCCCCATACTTTTACTTGTTCTACCGCAGCAGCGCGAAATGTATCAGCAGCAGCAATCAAACAAGTATAGCCAGATTTTTGACCTAAATTTGCCAGCTTACCAATGGTAGTAGTTTTTCCTGCGCCATTAACTCCTGTTAATAACCAAATATTAAACTCATCTTTTTCAGGCACAAAAGCTTTGTCTTCTTTTCCTGCTAGAGGTTTATCTAAAATATCTTGAAGGATAGTTTTTAAATAAGCGATCGCTCGATCTGGTGCTAAAGCTTCTTGTTTTAATTTTGACTGTAGGGTTTCAATAATATAGTCAGTAGCTTCAATTCCCACATCAGCTTGCAGCAGTAGGCTTTCAATTGACAATACCGCATCGTCATTTAAAGGTCCTTTGCCGACGATGGACTTTAACTGATTAACCAGACCAATACGGGTTTTACCTAATCCTTGACGTAATTTAGTTAGCCAGCTAATTTCTTCTTCAGATATGTCTTCTGCTGTTCTACCACTACCCGCTAATACTTTAGATGACCAGATAAAATCTTCATCAAGTTCTACTTCTTCTTCGGCTAATTCTTCTGCTACGGGACTGGCGATCGCCGTTTCCTTTAACTTTTCCAAACCCTGAGATTTCTTCATCCAAGCAGGAACATTTGCTGCTGGCGCGATAACTTCTTCTGTTTTCTCTTCTATTGCTTGTTCTTGATTGTCTTCAGAAGTTGATGCTACTAATTCTTGTTCTTCTTTCTCCGCTTCTTCTATCTCTGCTTGAGTAGTAGATTCGTCTTCATCTACTTCATTTTCTATATCTACTGCTTCAGGTTCAGATATCTTGGTATCTTCTACTGACTCTGTGGCTTGGCTTTCTTCTTTTCGCTGCTGAATATTTTGATAAGCAGCCTTAGCAAAAGCAAGATAATCTGGTTCGGCTACCTCTGCTTCAGATTCAGCAGCCAATGTAGTTTCTTCTGGCTGAGTTTGTTGGGGAGTTGCTTCAGGTTGCTGCTTTGCTTTTTCGTTACGGCGAAACCAATTAAACATTAGAGAAGATGGACTTAGTTGTTATCAGTTGTATAGATGATACCAAGGTTCACTTAAATATTGATTCTGAATTTGGGTGGTAATTACACTACAAAATATGCAGTTACCAGCGATCGCATTTTATGAGCGGGTGGGTTACAAAACATCAGCATCGACACGCATTGATATTTCCGTGACTAAGCCAAAACAAAATAAATTGACCCCAGTTATGATTAGTAATATAGCCAGAATCAGCAAAAGGCGATCGCAATTTGGCAGACTGTTACTCAATTTGTTAGTTGAAATCTAGACTATTTTGTCGGCAAAAATCAAAAACTATCAGGCTGGATATTGATCGAATTTTTGTGTCAATTCTAATAATTCTTCTTGACTAGGTTTTCGCCCATCTTTGGTTAATTCTGCTAATCCCTCAAAATATTGCTCTCGCGAATCAGCAGGACAAAACATAATTAACAACCTTGAGCGCACTGAACTGGGATTAGAAAAACCGTGTGGCGTATTTTCTGGTACGGTCATTAGAGTTCCAGGGACAGCAGTTACTTTACTCTGGTTCAAGATCAACTCCATTTCACCTTCTAAAACATAAAATATCTCAGTCATTTGTTTGTGTATATGAGGACTTGCACCTTCGGTTTTTGGCTCTAAAGTAAACTCAAATAGCCCGAAATGTCCGTGAGTATCTTTCCCTGTTACCTTGAAAGTGCAGGTACTTGTACCAATTTTGACAGATTGTCCTTCTCCAGGTTGAAGAATAATAGGTAATGACATTATATAAACCTCTTTAAAATTAAGAATTGGGAGTTACTGCTACCGCATCGATCTCAAACAACATTCCATCTCCTGCTAATTTAGGTACAGGAATAACGGTACTAGCTGGCTTATGACTAGACCAAAAAGAATTTCTCTCGCTAGAAATTAAACGAAGTTTCTCTTCATCGTGATTAACTGAAAGAATTGTTATCTTAACTACATCTTCTGGAGTTGCACCAACTGCTGCGAGTGCAATTTTTAGATTGGCAAATGACTGCTTCATCTGAATAGCAAAATCATCAGAAACCAGATTATCGTTTTCATCTGCTCCATATTGCCCAGCTATATAGACTAAGCTCGAACCAGATGGCACAACAACAGCTTGAGTATATCCATAGTCAGAGGGATTGTTAAGTCCAGGTGGATTAATAAATTGCATCAGCTTTTCCCTTTTTTGACCTATAGATTGAAATGTACACTATTTTTCACAACTATAATTGACAATAGGTATTTCATTAATTTTGCTATGACTTTATCCAAGGTGTCGGACAGCAATAATTATTTTGTATTGCAGATGTCTCCTGCATGGGAAATAAGCTCAGATAGTTTTTTTGATTTTTGTCAACTTAATTCTCATCTTCGTATTGAACGTACCGCTACAGGAAAACTAGTTATCATGTTCCCAGCAGGTTCAGAAACAGGAAATCGCAATTTTAAATTAATTCAACAACTAGCTAACTGGTCAGATCGAGATGGCAGCGGAATTGGTTTTGATTCTTCTGCGGGATTTGTTTTACCTAATGGCGCAACTAGATCGCCTGATGCTAGCTTGATTAGATTGACCAGATGGAATACCTTGTCTGCCGAACAAAAAACTAAGTTTGCTCCTATTTGTCCAGATTTTGTAGTCGAATTAAGATCTCCTAGCGATAATCTTAAAATTCTTCAAGACAAATTGCAGGAATACATTGATAATGGTGCATCTCTTGGCTGGTTAATCGATCGCGCTACTCGTCAAGTTTATATCTATACCCCCGATAGTGAGCTAAAAAGCTTAGATAATCCTCAAACCATTAGTGGAAATCCAATTTTATCGGGTTTTGTGTTGGATTTGGCTAAGATTTGGTAATCTATTTTAAGTAAATACGATCGCATTTCCCACAATCAGCAAACTACAATAGCCTTAAATCAACGTAGATTTATAAATTAGGTTGCCAACGATATTTACCTAGATCTATCTTGCCGTTATTTTTAAATTCAATTCCTTCTTCTTCTAATAAAACTTTTTGCAGGTAATCTCCACCTTGACGCTGAAAAGAATAAGAAATTTCTCCTTGGGAATTAACCACGCGATGCCAAGGAATATCATCCTTCATATCTACTCGAAACAGAGCATACCCGACTAAACGAGCTTTACCATATAGTCCTGAGATATCAGCAATTTGTCCGTAGGTGGCAACTTTTCCGAAAGGAATGTTGCGGACAGTGCTATAAATAAGTTCGTATTGAGACATTGAGGTAATAAATTACTCATTTAGAGAGATTAAAATTATTACTAAGTAAAATCCAGTTTTCCATAGTCAGATCTTCGGCTCTACATTGAGGACTAAACTCTAGTTTTTCTAATAGTTGACTCAAATCATCAATATCAATCAAACTTTTTAAATTATTACGCAGCATTTTACGACGACTAGCAAAACCTAGCTTAATTAATGTTTCTAGCTGACGCGGATTATTAGCAGGATTAGCTAATCTTCTAGGACGTAATCTAATTACAACTGAATCTACTTTTGGTGGTGGATAAAAAGCTCTATTAGAAACATCACAAATTAATTCACAACTGGCTAGATATTGAACGCGAATTGATAATGCGCCAAAAGCTTTAGTCCCTGGCGTGGCTACTAACCTTTCTCCTACTTCTTTTTGGACTAACAATACTATAGATTTATATTGCTGTGGTGCGGGAGTGGCGATTTTACCCAACAGCTTTTCAATAATTGGACCTGTAATATTGTAAGGAATGTTGGCAACTACTTTGTTGAGATTCTGAAACTTAGGAAAGTCTGTTAATGTTGCCCCTAAATCTAGCTGTAAAAAGTCACCTTGAGCCAGGAGAAAATTGTCTTGTTCGCCATACTTCCTGGCTAATTTTTTGCATAAATCCCGATCGATTTCTACAGATACTAAAGCGTTGACTATTGAGAGTATTTTAGTAGTTAAAGATCCCGTACCTGGACCAATTTCTAAAACGCGATCGCTTTTTGTTAACTCCGCAGCAATAATTATTTGCTCTAAGACACTTTCATCTCTTAACCAATGCTGACCAAACTGTTTACGAGGTTTCAAACGGCTACTATTCTTCTTGTTTTTTTATTCAATGCCATCAAGTTTATTGAATGCTTAACAGCTTATAGCAGTATTTTAAAGCTAAATGATACTTAAATTCTGCCAAAAAAATTCGCTTTTACTTAGAATCTAAGCAAAAGCGATCGCTATAACTTTTAAATTAACTTTTTATCAAGTTACGTCACGATTTTCTTGGCTAATCCTAAACTTTTTAGGACTTGAATTGCCCACCAGGTAACATCAACTTCCCACCAACGTTGACCAGCTTTGGCAACGCGAGGATTAAAGTGATGGTTGTTGTGCCAGCCTTCGCCATAAGCCAAAATACCTACCCACCAATTGTTTAGAGAACCATCTTCACATTCAAAGTTTTTGTAGCCCCAAAAGTGAGTTGCACTATTAACAAGCCAAGTACAGTGCCACAAAGTCACCGCTCTAACAAATATACCGTAGATAACAAAAGACCAACCGCCTATAGCTAATAAGGCTAAACCAAGAACAATCTGTACTAGGATATAGTACTTGTTTAACCAGCGATAGTAAGGATCTTTATCTGCGCGGGGTGCATATTTCTTGTATTGGTCGTAGTCAAAATATTTGTCTTGCTTATACATTAACCAACCCATATGACTCCACCAAAAACCTCTTTTTGCCGAGTAAGGATCTTTATCATTATCTTCTGTATGAGCGTGATGCAGAGTATGTCCTGCTACCCAAAAAATAGGGCCACCCTGTAATGCTAGTGCGCCACAGGTTACTAAAATACGTTCTAACCACTTGGGTACTTCCAAACTGTGATGAGTTAAGATGCGGTGGTATGCCAAACAGATGCCAATGCTACCGCACAACCAATGAAAAAAGATTGCTACACCTAAAGCAGACCAAGAGAAAAACCAAGGTGCGGTTAAGGCAATGAGATGAAACGCAGCGAAAAAGAAAATGTTTACCCAACTTAATTTTAGTTTTTCTTCTGGTTGAGTGGCTGGTCGACTTTTGGGAGCAATTAATTGCTGTGTCATTATTAAACTAATCCTAAAAATATTCTGAGTTATGAGCTTTAGGGACTACGCTGGTCGCGTATACTATGGAACTCTCGCTGTGCTTATAGTTTTTATTTATTTTAAATAAGTTTTGCAAGTGTCGCTTACATAATTGCAGTTTAGCAGGTATTTTTTTTTGATGCAAGTAGTACTTGCATTCTTTAATTTAAACTGGTAGGCATCAAAATTATTTGTTTGCTTAAAATAGAGGCAAATATAGGCAGTAAATACTGTTTAGCTGACCGAGTTTGTCTAAGATATCGATTTAATCTTTATGTCAACCCCCCGAAAATCTACCAAAGCCCGATTAATTGAAGCTGCCTTAGACTTATTCGCTGAACGAGGTGTTACCGAAACTACGACTAAAGCTGTTGCCGAACGCGCTCAGGTAAATGAGGTAACTCTATTTCGCAATTTTGGCAACAAGTATCGCTTGCTTCTAGCCGTGATTGAAGATTCCGCAATATTTGCCAAGCTGGTTCATGCTCTAGTTGAGCAAGCTAACGCTAGAGATAGTGTAGCCGACTTTTTACTAGAATATGCTCAAGAAAGCCTACGTACCCTAAACAAAGCCCCCGATTTAGTTCGTTCTATTGTGGGCGAAGCAGGTAACTATCCTGTAGAAAATAGAATGGCGTTGGGTAAAGGGTTAGGTGAGGCGAATCGTTATGTAGCAGAGTATTTAGAACAAGCGATCGCAGCAGAAAACCTGGAGAGCGACTTAACGCCCGAACAGATAGTTAATCTGTTTAATTTCTTACTAGTCGGATATTTTGTGGTTGAATCGAGTACCGAAGGCTATACCTATTGGTCTGAACAGAAGGATTTTTTAGAAAGCTTAGTAACTTTATTTTTGCACGGTTCTTTCACCTCATTCAACAGTACGCCAAAGGTTACCGAAACTAGTATTGTCAAAGTTGAACCACAAGAAGTAGCTGATTTACCTGCTAGCTTAGTGCGATCGCTATTTCGTCAGGCAAAAAAAACTGGTAGACAGGAATTTGCTCTAATGTATGTCTTGTTTGGGGCGGGTTTAACCTCAGAAGAAATTTTATACCTAGAGCGATCGCATTCAGTGGTTGAACCCCAGCAAAATATACTACAAATTAATTATGGAAAAGTGCGTCAAGTGCCGATCAATCAATGGATTATGGGCTATCGCTATGGCTCAAGTTCTGTCAATCCTTTGACTCAATGGCTCAAAAGCCGTAAAGACGATCAAGTGGCAATATTTATCAATGATGCAGGTGAGGCAATTACCAGAGTTGAACTAGAAAACACCTGGCAAAAGCTAACCGCAGACTTATTAACGCCTCAAGGAGAACCTCCCACAATTGAACAAGCCAGACAAACCTGGTGTATAGAAATGCTAATGCGAGGAATAGACTTAGAAGACTTAAGTATTTTAAGCGGGATGGAAATAAAGCAGCTAGAGCATTACGCCCAGAGGGCTAGGAACAAATCCGCATTAGAAGCAGCAGCACGTTTAGATCAGAAAAAATCAAAATCTTAAATTATTTTATTTAGCCCAAACAAGTATCACACTCACAAGAATTAAAAGCGCGATCGCAATTAAACCCCGATGGCGATATAACCAGTTTTTAATTCCTGCCCAACCCTTTTGGCTAGCAGGAGTATCCGCTTCTGGAACTAAGGGCGTAGAATAGTCATGAAAGAGGGTGCAGCTTGTAGCATCAGGGCGTTGAGGGAAATTACAGCTATCATCAAGGTGATAGGTACAGCGATCGCACAATGCTTCTTTGTTTGTTGATTGGTACAAAGGCATACCTGGATGACCAAAAGCTTTTAACTGATTGTTACAGTGAGGACAAGTGGCTACTTGAGAATCTACAGGCTGTTTACATCTTGGACAAGTAAGCATTTTAAAAGAATGAGGGATGAGGGATGAGGGATGAGGAAAGAATCGATCATTGTTCATTGATTTGAGGGGAATTTACGGATTTGAAACTCTTTGCTTTCAGTCATTTTGTAGCTGATGTTCATTTCTCGCATCGCTTGGGAAAACTTTTGTTCAATAGCTGCCAAATCTTTCATGGGAATTGATTTCCACTGTTTGCGAGTTTGCCAACGAATGAGCATAATTACCTTACCAGGTGCAGTCGGCTCAATCCAAACCTCTTTGCCTATATAGCCAGGATAGGTAGAAAGCGCAGCAGTCCAGATTGCCTCATCTTTTTGGATAAACTTTTCTCGTGATTCTCGATCTACTCTAAACTTGAGCCATTCAATAACCATATAATTTTACAAAGAAATTAGTTATATTTACGTTGAGCTATTCTACGATCTAATAACATAGTAAATAAAGATGAGGATACTGAGGAATGGATAATAATGATTGGCTAAAGCAGTTATTAATGGTTGGTATTGGTACAACTTCTTTAGTGGCAGAAAAAATAAAAGAAGTTAGTGATGAATGGGTTAGAGACGGCAAACTCAATTCCGATCAGGCAAAATCATTTGTAGACGATCTGATGTCTCAGCTAAATACGGAGTCAGGAGGAGTGCAAAAGCAGGTTGAAAGACAGATGAAAAATATGCTGCAAGATTTGGGAGTACCACGTCAGGCAGAAATGGATGAGCTACGAGGACGTATTGATCGCCTCGAACGTCAAATAAGAGATTTAGAGAATAAAAATTGGCGTTAGCAATAATTAGCGTCAGACTGCTGTAGTTTTTAATCTATTTTACCCATTATGCAGCAAAACATAGGACACAACTGTCGCTATCGGCTAGTATTAAAATTGTAAATCTGCTTATTATTATGCTCTAAATTAGAAAATACGACGCAATATAAAGTGTCCTAAATATATTTATTACCAGAACTTTTTCTTCTGGCTTTTAGACCATAAGCTCTCCTTCAAAGGACGTATCTGTGATTACATTAACTTTATTACATCCTCTTCAATCAGTAGCGGTTCAAAGCTGGAGTTTTCATGACGAATCCAGTATCAAAATTGGTCGTGCCACCAACAATGAGGTGGTTCTCTATAGTGCTGTCGTATCTCGCCATCACGTTGAGGTTAGAAAATCAGGAGAAGATGAATGGGAAGTTGTAAATCTTGGTTCTAACGGCGTCTATATCGATGGGCAACGGGTTGAACAAACTAAGGCACTGGACGGCATGATTTTTCGTCTGGCGAGTTCTGGACCAAAAATTTTAGTCAAAATAGAAACATCATCTGGTCAGGATCAATCAAGCTCGAACAGCGAACAATCACGAAGAAGGCAACCAAAAGGTGCTAAAGATACTCTGATTAGCTGATGATAGATTGATGGGAGGAAAGATAAATGTTTTTTACTCAGTAATTATCTGCTTGATTTGTGCTAAATCTAGGGAAATAGGTTCTAAAGTAGTGTCAGTTTTTAACCATAATAAATACTCGACATTACCCGCTGGTCCAGTAATGGGAGATCTGGTCAGTCCTTGATATTGCCAACCTAGCCTTTGAGCCACCTGCCAAACCTGTAAAATAGCGGAGGCTCGATCATCGAGGTCACGCACCACACCTTTTTTGCCAACTTTGGCTCGTCCTACTTCAAACTGAGGTTTGACTAAAAGCACTACCTCTTTTGGAGTCGTTAATAGATTCCACAAAGGCTCTAGCACCTTGGTCAAAGAGATAAACGATAGATCCATGACTCCCAAATCTGCCATTGCCCCATCGTTATATAGTTCATTAGGCGTTAGATAGCGTATATTTGTTCTTTCTTTGAGTATAACGCGATCGCAGGTACGAATACTCCAGGCAACCTGTCCATAACCGACATCAATTCCGTAGACTAGCTTTGCCCCAGACTGTAATAAGCAGTCGGTAAATCCTCCTGTAGAAATTCCACCGTCTAGACAAATTCGATCTCGAACATCAATATTAAAGGTTTGCAAAGCTTTGATTAGTTTTTTTCCGCCACGAGATACATAAGGGGGCTTCTCTTTTACTTCAATCTGGGCATCAAGCTTTACTTCAGTGCCTGGCTTATCAATAATTTCTTGATTAACTTTTACTTTTCCTGCTCTAATCAAACTTTGTGCCAAAGCGCGAGAATCACAAAGTTCAAGACTGACTAATAATTTATCTAATCGCTGTTTCGCCAATAATCAAATAATAATAAAATAGCTATTATGCTCAGTTTAGATATCAATGGGTAAAAAGTAAAACCACCTACAATTTATTCTTACCATGTAAACTCTGGAAATGTTCGAGAAGTATCTATAAATTATATTAAGTGTTGTGGTTGAGCAAAACATCAGTCATTTGACTTAACTAACTGATACAAATCCGAGCAAAAATCCGCAATATGACTGATGTTACCTGTCTCTTAAGTTTATGGGTGTGAAGGTAGCATAGCGATATTTTCAATCAAAATCAATAATTTCATCTAGGCTATAAGGACAGGTTTCAGGAAAGCGATCGCTTTTTAAGCCTGTTTTATCAATTGCTGCTTTTCTAGCTTTTACGTATATTCTAGGAAGCTCATTACTGAGCAAGTTTTTAAAATTAGCTGTCATTTTGTCACTGAGTTGAAACTGAAAATTGTCTATTTCTGCTTGCCAATGGTTTCTATTCCACTGTGATTCTTCTGACCAATATTGGATTAGCAGTAAATGAATAATAATTTGGTAGGTAAAACTTCTAACTGCGCTTTTTTCATTCCGTACCAAAGCTTCTAATTCCTCAACCAAATTATTTAGATCTAACTGCTCAAAATTATGGGTTTTAAGCTTTTTGACCTGTTCTTCTAACCAAGCTACATAATCTTGGTCAATATCTATTTCTTGTTTGTTCATAATGACAATCATGGGGCTAACAATTGTTTAAACCTTGCTGCACCTTAGCTACTAATTTACCATTAACAAAGCTGGCAAACATCATCCCGCGATCGCAGTTACATAATAGACTAATAGACCTGTATTGATTATTAGTGTTGATTCTTTTAATCAAAATAGCCACAGTGCGATCGCTTTTGCCATTAGTAGCAAGAAGCCTAAAGTTACTTACCCTTTAGTATATGAGTTACCAGACAATTCTCAGATTCGCATATTAAGCATCCAGAGATTAGGAAAAAAATAGCTGTCTGGGAAGATTCAGATATGCTTAAAATACATACTGGCTTAAATCTGCTGTTGGGAAATAATTTTATAGTATAGAGATCGCCTAAATTGATTAACAATAAACAATGGTGGACAGAGAGAATTAAATTGCCCAAGATTCACTTAATACCTGAAAATTATTAAAATAAGTAAAAAATTAAAATCATAAATTAATCTATGTTTGATGCTCTAGCTGATAAGTTGGATGATGCCTGGAAAAAGCTGCGTGGTCAGAACAAGATATCTAAAGCCAATATTCAAGACACTTTAAAAGAGGTACGTCGCGCTCTTTTATCTGCCGATGTTAATCTTCAAGTTGTTAAAGCCTTTATTGCCGATGTAGAAGAAAAAGCATTAGGAGAAGGAGTAATTTCTGGGGTCAATCCTGGACAACAGTTTATCAAGATTGTCTACGATGAACTAGTTAAAGTCATGGGGGAAAGCAATGTTCCTCTTGCCCAAGCAGATCGACCTCCCACGGTAATTTTAATGGCTGGTTTGCAGGGGACGGGTAAAACTACCGCCACTGCAAAACTAGCTCTATATCTTCATAAGCAAGAGCGTTCTTGCTTGATGGTAGGAACAGACGTATATCGCCCTGCTGCAATTGACCAGTTGCTTACTTTAGGCAATCAAATTGATGTTCCTGTGTTTGAAATGGGAACAGATGCAGATCCTGTAGAAATTGCTCGTCAAGGGATAGCCAAAGCCAAAGAGCTTGGAGTGGACACAGTAATTGTCGATACCGCAGGGCGACTACAAATAGATCAAGACATGATGGGGGAACTATCCCGCATCAAAGATGCCATTAAGCCTGATGATACGCTTTTGGTGGTAGATGCAATGACAGGGCAGGAAGCAGCTAACCTGACCCATACATTTCACGACCAAATTGGTATTACAGGAGCAATCTTAACCAAGCTGGATGGCGATAGCCGTGGTGGTGCAGCTTTATCCGTCAGACAGGTATCAGGACAGCCAATTAAGTTTGTAGGCGTGGGGGAAAAAGTAGAGGCTTTAGAACCTTTTTATCCAGATCGTTTAGCTTCCCGTATTTTGAATATGGGAGATATTCTAACTCTGGTAGAAAAAGCGCAAGAAGAAATTGATTTGGCTGATGTCGAAAAGATGCAGTCTAAAATCATGGAGGCAAAGTTTGATTTTAATGACTTTGTTAAACAAATGCGTCTGCTCAAAAACATGGGTTCATTAGGTGGAGTCCTAAAGCTAATTCCTGGCATGGGAAAAATTAGCGGTGCTGACCTGGCAAAAGGAGAAAGTCAGCTAAAGATTACTGAGTCGATGATCAATTCCATGACCAAAGACGAAAAAGCCGATCCTGATTTATTATCCCAATCTCCTAGCCGTCGCCGTCGAGTAGCCAAAGGCTCAGGCTTTGAAGAAAAAGACGTGGCAAAGTTGGTCAAAGACTTTAGCAAAATGCGTTCGATGATGCAGAATATGGGTCGCGAAATGCCTGGCATGGGGATGCCTGGCATGGGTAGCATGGGAATGCCTGGTATGGGTGGCATGGGAATGCCTGGTATGGAAGGCGGTTATCCAGATCAGAGTAGAAGGAAAAAGAAAAAGAAGAAGAAAAAAGGCTTTGGCTCATTGTAAAATCAGAGATTGTCTGAGTTTACTCTAGAGAAAACTGGGATAGATAGATTACAATCGTAAAGGACAAATTTGAATAACTGATGATTAAATTACGTTTGAAACGCTTCGGCAAGAAAAGAGAAGTTAGCTACCGTATAGTAGCTATAGAAAGCAAAACCCGTAGAGATGGTCGCCCCATCGAAGAACTTGGTTTTTATAACCCCCGTACAGATGAAACTAGACTTGATGTTCCTGCGATCGTCAAAAGGTTGGAACAGGGTGCGCAACCTAGTCAGACTGTAAGAAGTATTTTAAATAAAGCTCAAGTATTCGATCAAGTTCATGCCAAATAAGACCGAATTGTCTGGCGATCAGACAGCCACTAGTAAAGATTATGAAAAACTAGCGCGCTTTCTGATCGAACCTTTTTTATCTAATCCTCAAACCCTGTGCGTACACTCTGAAGTAAACAAGAGTAATGGCAAGATTTGGTTACGAATTGCATTTGATAAAAGCGATCGCGGTAAGGTTTTTGGTCGTGGTGGTCGCACTATTCAAGCTATAAGAACCACGATTCAAACTTCAGCCTTAGCCCATGGTGAATCAGTCTTTTTAGATATTTATAGTGATGAACCACCTAAATCTGATGATTTTGGCGGCGGTGGTCGTAGTAGATCTCAGGAAAAAACTCAAAGAAGAAAAAGCCCTGCTAAACCTGCTCCCAAGATATCTAATAAGTAGGGGCCGATCAGCTAATCACCCCTACTTCTGTAACCGTTGCTTGGTGATTTGAATTGCCAGTTCAATTGCTGCTTTCATGCTGCTAGCACTGGCGACACCTTGTCCTGCAATGTCAAAGGCAGTGCCGTGATCGGGAGATGTACGAAGAAAAGGCAGTCCAATAGTGGTATTAATTGCCTGATCGAATGCCATCAGCTTGACAGGAATTAAGCCCTGATCATGATACAAAGCTAAATAAGCGTCGGCAGTATTAGGTGGCTGCTGATGATTGCCATACCAAGCCTGTCCTGGTTTGACCCACATAGTATCGGGGGGAATTAGCCCGACTAATTGGGCTTGAGGGTGCGTTGATTGAGCTTTTTGCAGCCAGTCTAAGAGCCAGTCTTGTTCTTCTCTACCCAGTTGTCCTGCTTCGCCACTATGAGGATTTAAACCCGCGATCGCAATTTGGGGTTGCTCAATGCCAAAATCCTGGGACAAGCATTCAATTAGCAAATCTAGCTTACGAGACATAAGCTGTGGTGTTAAGGCTGTTGGCACATTAGCTAAGGGAATATGAGTAGTTGCTAGCAGGCTGCGTAAGATCCAACCAGTATGGGGAGAGCGTCCCACAAACAGCATACCAAAGCGATCTACCCCTGCTCTTTGCGCCAAAACTTCTGTCTGACCAGGATAATCATGTCCCGCTGCTTTCCAAAGAGATTTGGCAATGGGTGCTGTGACGATGCCCTGAAATTTATCTTCCAGGGTTAGGGCGATCGCTTTTTCTAAACAGGCAAAGCTAAATTCACCGCTGACAGCATCACCCTGACCTAGTGTTACTGAGCCATTGAGGGGAACATCTATTATTGATAAACTTTGAGGATTGGCTAAATCTTGTTCGGTTAACTGGCTTTGCTCTAATAAATGTTCATAGGTAAACTGCAATAATTGACGATTGCCAACAACCATGGTCTGACATCTTGTTGCTAAAGAATTATCTGCTAAAGCTTTAAGGATAATTTCAGGACCAATCCCCGCAGGATCTCCCATGGTTATAGCTAAAGAAGGAATTGTAGACATTTGAGCGTTAAGATAATTAGTTACGGGTGATGGGACTGGATGATTTAAAATACCTATTATTAATTGTGGCTGAAAATTAGAAGTTTAAGCTTAGAGCTTTTATAAATCCTAATCTCATCTTATTAAAAATATCTAGCAAACAAGGAGAAACAAGCATGAGCGCAGAAAGTATGTTATTTAATGGAGCAATTTTATGTATTGTTTTGATTTTAGTTGGACTTAGTTTGGGTTTTCTCATTCTCAAGATCCAAGGCGGAGAAACAGAGTAATCAGTTTAATGGCGTTGGTGATTTAATGTATGACCTATAAAGTGTTTCTGTTCTTAGCTTTTAGCTCTTAGCTCTTAGCTTTTTTAATTCAATCTTAAGATCTGAAAAAATCAAAAATCATCTCTAGATTCACCAACGCCGTTTATTGATTATTTATGTTGCCAATTAGAGCGCTCGCTTTTAACTTGAAAAAGTTTTCCAGCTTACATTTGACTATAACTATAGATTGATTTTTCAATCCTCTTCTGTACTGGCTTGGATATCTCGGCAAAAAAGTTATAGCCTGTTTTCTTTTCTACTTCATCCACAGAAGATACATAATCTCTCCAGTTGGTATTCTTGACCTGTTCTGAATTGGGCATCCAAACAGCAATAGTATAGGAATTGTCCGCTGTAATTTCAGCGTTTGGCTGTTCTAAAACTAAAACAATCTTCCAGGTAAATTTAGGCACAGTAACTTTACTCTGGGCAATCTTTTTGGCAATACCGCTGCCTCCGGCGACGATATAAAGCTCATTGCCCTGAAAAACCAAATCTCGACAGTATTCTTCTAATTCTCGCCATACTTCTCGATTGTTAGCAGGAGATTGAGGAATAATATTAGTCATTAAAAACGTATCACTGTTGTCTTTTAGATTTTCAGTGCGATCGCCACTGGGAATAAGATGTCCCCGATCGTAACCACTACCCCGATAATCATTTGGTCTTACTGCGTAGCAATCAGGAGGTAAATCTGCATCTGGACGAAAATTATCTGAACGCTCGACTGTACCTAACCAACTTCGGTCAAGTTGCCAGCTAACCCAATTTGTTATTCCTGCTTGACAACTATAGGCAAGAGCATATCCAGGTTTTTCCAGCAAATAGTTATTAAAATCGCTGTTAGCTTGACTGGGATTGCCATATCTGAGGTGGATATTTTGAGAAACTCGATTAGAACACCCTGTCAAAAACACTAATAAAACTACTATAGCAACCCGACAAAAACTAAAAACAATTAACCTAAGTTTTACAGCCATTTTGTTAATTGTTGAATATGCTCGCTATGATTCATAATATTGCCATCTCACCAACCGCTTCTAAGCGTTTAAAAGGAGTTAGCTGCATAAAAGTATCAGATAAATTTTCAGCAATAGCGGGACTAATCCAACCCATTTGCCTTAACAGATGAATCGCTACAGCATATTTAGCTCGTTTTGCGCCATCTTTTACTTTGATAGCCAGCCCCATTCCTTGACCAACTCGACCAACACACTGAATACCTTCTGCTCCTGACTTGCTAACCAATTCCCCTTCGCTCAAGCACATTAGCTCGGTATCAAATGCCCCCTCTCCAGCAATCATGCGGGGATGATAAGTCATAGCGCGGGCAATACGCTCTAAATCGATACTGCTACCATTTGCTAAAAGCGCATATAGATGGGCTATCTGCTGCAATTGCATCGAGTAGGTCATCATTCCACAATCATCTTGAGCGCTAATAAATTCATCTCCAGGCATTTCTAGTAATTCTGAGATCTTATCAAGGATGATTTTTTGGACTGGATGCGATCGCTTTAGATAACTATGGAGAGGTAGATTAAGATTTTTGCAGACGGCTAAAACTCCTGCGTGCTTCCCAGAACAGTTATACTCTAAGCGATTATTTTTGCCTGGAGGAATAGGGCATTGTAACGCCGAAGGATCGATATCGGCTTGCCAAAGAATATTAAATGCCTGTCTTGCTTGCTCAATTTTTCCTTGATGAGAGCTACACATAATCGCCAAATCGCGATCGCTCAAACCATATTTTTGCAAAGTTCCCGTACTGGTAACTGCTAAAGCTTGAAAAGGCTTTAAGGCAGAACGAATGAAAGTTGATGTTTGAGAATCTCCCGCCAGCAATAAAACACGTCCTTTACTGTCGCAAACAGTCGCTTCTACATGATGGGATGATTCTAAAATGCCTTCGCGCAATAAATGGACTTCTAAAGACGGTGTATGAGTTCTTTTTCCCCTATTCATTCGGTATTGAATTAATAAAAAATATGGACACGACCAACTTAGACACAAGTTAGCCAGACTAAACAGCTTAAAGTAACTATTGCTGCGAGCAAACCGTAAGTATTGCCTAAGCGACCTAAAATCGGCTCGATTTGATAACTAACAATTAAGCGATCGCGATCTAACATACTACTAGGTTTAAGCCAGGTTTGCCCATCGTACCACCCTGATTCTTCATAAAAAATGCGATCGCTGTTGAGACGATTTTTAACGTAATGCCAGCCCAAATAGATTCTGGACAAAAATAATCCAGTCAATAAACAAATTCCAATTATGCTAGACAAAATAAACTGAAGTAAGTCTTCTTGAGGGGAGAAGATAGACATAGCTAAAGTTGTAGCGAAAATACCACTCCAAAAACTTACCCAAGCTATTTTTTTACTATACAGACCCATTGCCAAAACTCCCCAGTCAAATAACCAAGAGACTTTTAACTGCTCATATTCGTGAATTGGCTGTTGTTCAATTGGAACAGGGCAAAAGTTAACCGTGGATTTATTCATGGCAATAAAGGTATTTAATCAGGCTGAGAAAATTCTATACGTTCGGCGTGTCCCCAGAAGGCTTCTAAATTATAGTATTCTCTGTCTTCGGGAAGAAAGATGTGGACAATTACATCTCCATAGTCTTGTACTATCCAGTTGCCCTCTCTTTTGCCTGAGACTCTTACAGGTTGGCGGCTAAACTTCTCTTCTAAGCGATCTTCGATGGATTCGGCGATCGCTTTGAGCTGGGTTGGGGAAAATCCGGTAATGATCACAAAATAATCAGCTAAATATGAAACTTCGTCAACTTTTAATAAGACAATATCCTGAGCTTTTTTGTCCTCAGCAGCCATGGCTATTTGCCAAGCCAATTCTTTGCTATCAAAATCTGCTGGAATTGAAAAATTTTCTTGAGTGCTAATTGCTTGTTCTGATGATAATTTACTCATGCAAATATATTTTTATGGTTTCTAAGTTAAGTATTGGTTGGAATCTTCATCAATTTGGTTTGTAGCTTAGGTCGAGGGGGGACTTTCTCTGGCTTTAGCAAAAGCCCAATTTCTAGTTAAAACAGTGCGAGGATGAATGACTTTTTGCTTGCTTACTAAATATTTTAGAGAATAATCACTAGTTTGCTGTACACATTTGTAAAGATTTTCCTGGGCTACAGTTCGCATTGCTGCTAATTCTGGGTTGTCTCCCCGATTTGGTTCAAGGGCATCGGCAATATAGACGACGCAGCTTAATTTGCTCATCTGTGGCGTACCTAAAGTATGGTTACCAATAGCATCTAGGACTTCTAAATCCTTAACTTTAAATTCTCGTTGAGCAACCACCGCACCTATCTCTGCGTGCAGTAAATGAGGATTGCTAAAACATATTTCATCTACGGGAATCTTAGCTTCTGTCGCTAGCTGAAGAAGTTTGTGGGGCGGAAAAAACTTGGCTAAATCGTGCATTAAACCAGCCTGTGCTGCCTGCTGCTCATTTACTCGATGGCAGCGCGCCAAGGAAATGCAGGTTTGTTCTACCCCTAAAATATGCTGCAAACGATGTTCAGATACATTTTTTTCTAGCCAAGATATGACGCGATGCCTAAGTCCTACGGACTTGCTCCGCAAACGGCTAACTTCGTAATCGCGCATGAAAACAAGTTACTAACTTTAAATAATATTGTTTTTTTTGATAGTCTCTTATTGTAGTTTAATTACCCAAGCTTTTCCAGGCTTAGTTCGATGAACAGTTGGGACAGTTGTTTAATTGAAGATTTAATAAATTCTACCAAAATGATAAAGAGAAAGTCAGAAAATAAAGCTAGATCACTTATTGTAAACAAGCTAAAAATGATTAGTTTACGAAAATTTCTCGTTACATTATTGCTAACGGGCTGTTTGCTACTGACATCCTGCACCCAGACTGCTCCTTCTCGTTTTGATGGGGCGCAAACCGAAAGCACCCAAAAAGGTGCAACAGCAGTAGTAGATGATTCTCAGTCTGGAGGTAGCTTTAACCGCTATTTTCCTGATAGTGGGGCAGGATATGAACGAGTATATAGTCAGGAAAAGAAAGGTTTTGCTCAAGCTAAATTAAAAAAAGATGGCAAAGAAATTGCTATTTTATCTATCTCTGATGTTTTAAATAATCCTAGTACAGTTGATAAATATAAAGCTAGCACTAGCAAAATAGGTAAATATCCTGCTGTCAGCCAAGGAAGTACAGTCACAGCGATTTTAGTTGGCGATCGCTATCAGGTTAAGGTTCGCTCTAAAGATTCTAGTTTTACCCAAGGCGATCGCCAAAAATGGCTTGGTAAATTCGATCTTAGAGGCTTGTCTAAGCTGAAGTAACATTTTAATTCTCTATAGATTGAATTTCACTATTTAATTAACTCAAAGACTATTAACTTTATATAAAGGAGCAAGAAGTGAGTGAATCTATTTTTCAACTGGTAGATAATTTGCCAGAAAAGAACGTCACTACGATGATGCTGAGTTCTTTGGATTCAATTGTCCCTGGTGAATGGGAAAACACCGTTGGCTTTGTCAATACAATCCGTAAAATGACAGGCGAAAGCGACGAAGATCTAATTCAACAAATAGGCGATCGCGCTGTGCATCTGTACAATGATAAATCTCAGGGTTATCGTCGAGCTATGTGGCTTTATCAAACTGTAGATCGCTCAGATAAGGCATTGGGTTCGGCAGCATTAGCTAACAAAGTTGGCAACAAAATTCCTTTAGTGGGAGGCTTAATTAGCAAAATCACTCCTAATCCTAATAAAGCTCAGGCTTTAGATTTGTCAATTAAACTTGTTGTTGAATTAGTAGCTTTCTGTCAAATCAATGGTATTCCTGGAGATAGCATCGGCGACTTTGTAGGGGCATTAGGAGACTATAGCGGTGAATCTTTAATGCGGATGGCAACTTTGATATGTGTTGATGGTTTAGTGCCTTTAGGTCCAGATTTTCTTTTGAAAGCTCAGTCAACCTTATCAGGAATTGGTCCTCAAGATTTGGAATCAAACTCTACTTTTAAAGGTGTAGAAGAATCAATCCCTGGAGGAAACACTAGAGGCAAGCTCGACTTTATTGGTGAAAGCTTTGACTCAGTAAAAAGCTGGATGGCAAATTTTGTGAGCAGCAAAAACTTAAGCCCGCAAAAAGTAATGGATAATCTCCAGGGATTTCTAGAATTTTCTGACAACAAGCTAGACTACGTAGCAGCCTTTATTGATGTATCTACCAATTATTACGAACACACGGGAACACAAACCCTGGCTCGACGGTTAATCGAGCGAGCATTTGATGAGATCTAACAACTAGACTAAAGATACTTTTTACGCAAGATACTTTTTACGCATTACTAAGCAGTTGCGATGGTTTGGCAGGTTGAGGTATTGCAGTTCGTCGGTCAACTTCTTGATAAACTGTAAACCTCTACCGCCTTCTTTTTCCATAGAACCAGCTTCTCGCTCGCCTTTACGCAGCTTTGCTTGGAGATCGAACGGCTGTCCCCGATCCCAAATTCGCATTTCTAAAGCATTGGGAAGTAATTTAACTTCTAAATCAATGGGAGTTGCTTTGGGCAAATTCTGATGAGCATGACGCACTGCATTAGTAAAAGCTTCTACTAATGCAACTTCACATTGCCATCCCATTTTTTGCGGTACTAGTGGAAAAACTAAATTTTCAAACCACTGTAATACATCTTTTAATGCTTCTAACTCAGTTTTGACCTGTAAGTGATATTGTTTTACTTGTGGGTTCGCTTTCATTAAATACTAATGACTAAAATTCTGCCAAGTTCTAAATAAATCTTAGCTAGTAAATTCTTATACGTATAGTTGAAACCCAAACCTCACAAAAAAACTACTATAACTGAATCCTAGCTATATAAAATATGGTAACTTATTACACATTGATTTCTATACACAATAGTATATTTATTTACAGTCAACTGCAAACAGAATAGTCATGGGATCGAGACAAATAGGTATTGGTAAACGAGCGAATCTCCTAGCTATAAGCCGTAAGCTATAAGCCAATTAGACGGGGCTTTAGACCCCGCCTAATTAGAACACCACCAAGTGAAGCTTGAAAGGAGCTTTAAACCCAGTAGCGCGATATAGATCTTAGCAAGGTAAAGATGCCCTGATCGGGATCTTATTTTAAGGCAACTCGAATGTTATTTTATGAGTTGTTGAATAAATTAAAGTGTTAGATAAAAGTTAATTGTCTCTTTCGCGCTCTTTTTTTAGCTTATCTAGTTTAAAAGTAGGAGGAACTGCTAGTGGTTCGGGTGCAAGTCTGATCCGCCAGATTTTAATTTCTCCTTGGGCAGTGGTATAGCTAGTTGTACCAGAAGGAATTTGTTGGGCGATCGCAATTGCTTCTTCTAAAGAACTATCAGAAGCTTCTCTAGCCTGGTCGAGAATTTCTGCTGACCAGTCCTCAATGCTAGGTATTACCTCATTCCCATAAGAGCTACTTCTAGGGACTTGTCTTATTACCCTAATTGCTCTAGCTAGATCTTCTGGTGTACTTTGGCTTGCCAAATCATTAGCTTCTTCTAGATATCTTTCCCCATCAATTTCTGCTTGCCAACGAGCAATTTTGCTTTGAGCATCTGGATACAAAGCTCTGCCCGAACTGATTTTTTGAGCCGTTCTAATGGCAGCAGTATAATTATCATCATAGGCAAAAGCATCAGCTTCATCGAGAATTGGCTGGTCTTTGATGCGTTCAATATTAGCTCGCCAGGTACGAACATAGTCCTGTGCTTCTTCATGCAAAGGGCTGTTACTAGAAATTAAATTAGCTTCAGCGATCGCTCTAGTCCAGGCATTAACGCTATTACCGTAGGCTAATTCTTTAGCACGATTTAAAATTGGCTGGTCTTCAATTGTCTGAATTTGTTTACGCCATTGATTTATCTCTTCACTAGCTTCTTGATAACGAGGATTAGCATCAGGAATCAATCTAGCTTCTGTAATTGCCTTATTTAGAGCAGCTATAGTCCCAGTTCTGGCAAAATCTCTAGCTTTAGAAAGATGGCGTACATCGTCAATTTCTTTTTCCCAACGGCTAGCAAGTTTTTGCCCTAAATCGTAATATTCGCTTTTCTTTTTTAATTTATCTATTTCTTCGATTGCATCTTCAATGCCAAATACAGTATCTAGCTGCGCGCTAGAACCTGCGTTTGCCAAAATTTGCCAATCTTTGACTCGCTTTTGTAGCTTAAGGCTACGAGGAACACGGCTA
>JBBSPC010000017.1:0-48900 GCA_038259125.1 Chroococcales cyanobacterium
AGCGCAACTTTTCTCACCGAGCTATCACCTTTCTCGATCGCACTAACTATCTTCTCTCGTAAATCTACAGAATAGGGCTTCATTTATTACCTATTTTTATAACACCTTATTTTCCCCTATTTAGATGCAAACCGCTGTAAGTACATTAGAATTGTTACTTCAGATAAAGGAGAAAGTCAAAAATGCTCTTTTACCTATCAAAACATATAAAAATAATAATAGAGTAGATTTATTTGTCTACGTCGATCCGAATCATAGTTGTTTGGCGGCTTTAAATAATAACCTAAACAAATTTTCAAACTCAGGTGTATTTAAATTAATTGAAAAATACTGCAACAATGAAATAGTAGTACATCAAAGCCAAAAAGGTGATGCTAACAAAGTAATCAATGATATTTTAAATTTAGTCGGCAAAACATATTTGCTATCTGAACTATATCTTCCTAACTTTTTTCTCTCCAAACAATTTATTAAAAATGCTGTCAGAGTAATTGGCATTCAATATTTTTCTTTTTTAGCAAAAGTCGCTTTTAAGAAAAACTATCAAGCAACATATTTTCAAATTTTTAGCTTGAATTTTAGCAAAAACAATAAGCCTTGTTATCAAATAAAAGATTATCTTTGGGGCTATAGCCGAATACTATTATGGTATTCAGAATACTATTATCAATATAAAAATAACGAATTAGATTATTTAAAACATTTCAAATATATTATAAACTATTTACTTGATAGCAAAATGGTGGCTGGAAGCGTTCAGTCTAGAGCATATCAACAAGATGCTTTTTTAGCTTTAATTTATTTGCTAACTTTTAGAGAAGCAGATTCACACTTTTGTACTAAAGACTCAGAAGAATACCAGCTAGCAGCAAGAGTAATCGAGAAATACAAACAGTCTTTAGTACATTTACAAGCATTCCGAGAGCGCTCTCTCAATGAATGCTTTGAAGAGCTATTAAAAGGTAACAGTTCACAGGATACTATTAGACGTATCATCGAAGCTGATTAGCTGTAGTGGCAGGGTAATCGCATCAAAAGGAATAATAAAAAAGTGCGAAAATCATAGAATTTAAGCACATGACAAAAGAGTTGTTACAAAAATCAATAGATCAATATTTTGGCGATGTGATTTTTTCTGAGGATGACTCCCACATTCGTCAAGATAATGCTCCCAGAAATATGACGATTTTGAGGCGACTTGCTCTTAATTTACTTCGTCAAGATACTTCCAAAGGGAGTTTGAAGATGAAGCGTTATCGAGCTGGCTTGGATAACAATTTTTTACTTCAGGTTTTGTCTAATTCAGGCATATTTTAACTCTGTTTTTTGATGCAATTACCCTGGAGCGACTGGTTGGAGACAAAGGTTACACAGGTCGTCGAATACGCAGTTATCTTCACCGTCGTGGTATTCATTTGACGATTCCACGACTTTCAAATGAACCACGGTTCGGCTCTTTCAATCGCGAAATTTACCATTAACGCAATATTGTAGAACGTAGTATTAATTCGGAATAAGGTCTTCTTGCCGTCATCACTCCTAGTTCTTGTGTACTTAGAAGTTCTATTTTATACTTTCCATACATCCTCTAAAAATGTCTAATATAGATTGTCAATCAAAAACTAAAATTTTCTCTTCAGCGATCGCAGTAGTTGGCATGGGTTGCCAATATCCTGGTGCGAAAGATATCAGGCAACTCTGGTCGAATATTCTGGCAAAACGACTACAATTTCGGCAGATTCCAGATGTACGCTTGCCAAAGTCGGAATATTATGACGGCGATCGCTCTGTCGCCGATAAAACTTATGGAGATCGCGCTGCGGTAATTGATGGTTTTGAGTTTGATTGGGTCAAGCGACGTATTCCTCAGCAAACCGTACAAACTACAGATATTGTTCACTGGCTAGCGTTGGAAACTGCTAATGATGCTTTAAAAGATGCAGGATTTACTCGCCAAAATGTTCCTGTAGCTAAAACAGGGGTAATTTTAGGCAATACTTTAACTGGAGAGCAAACTCGCGCCAATACTTTACGCTTACGTTGGCCTTATGTCAGACGAGCTTTAATTGCATCTGCCCAAGCTAGGAAGATGACCGATAAAGCAGTTGCAGCTTTGCTAGAAACAATGGAGCAGTTTTATAAGTCGGTTTTTGCTCCTGTAAACGAAGATTCCTTGGCAGGAGGACTTTCTAACACCATTGCTGGTAGAATCTGCAATTTTTTCGATTTTGATGGTGGAGGATATACGGTTGATGGAGCTTGTGCTTCTTCCTTAATTGCTACAGCTACAGCTTGCAGTAAGTTAGTCAGTGGCGATCTGGATTTGGCTTTGGCAGGAGGAGTAGACGTTAGTTTAGATACCTTCGAGCTAATTGGGTTTGCTAAAACTGGAGCTTTAACGGCTGAAGACATGGCAGTTTATGATCGCCGTGCTAGTGGTTTTATTCCAGGAGAAGGCTGTGGTTTTGTAGTTCTCAAAAGATTAGAAGACGCTAGAGCCGCAGAAGATTATGTTTATGGCGTAATTCGAGGCTGGGGCATCTCTTCTGATGGTAAAGGCGGAATTACTGCACCTTCTGGGGTAGGACAAAGCAAAGCTATACTCAGAGCTTATGACCAAGCAGGTTATCATCCATCAGAATTAGATTTTATTGAAGGTCATGGAACTGGAACTCCTGTAGGCGATCGCGTAGAATTAGAGGGCATTGCTTTAGCTATTTCTCAGTCAGAAGCCCAGGTTAAACCCCGCTCGGTAGGCATTACCTCCTTTAAATCTTTAGTCGGACATACCAAAGCAGCAGCAGGTGTTGGCGGTTTAATAAAAGCCGTCATGGCAGTCAACCAGAGAGTAATCCCTCCTACGGCTGGCTGCACTGAAGCAAATCCTTTATTTGCCACTACAGCGCAATCTATTTATCCTGTTTTAACTGGAAAAGTCTGCCAGCCAGGTGCGACTCTTCGGGCAGGAGTTTCGGCGATGGGTTTTGGGGGAATTAATTCTCACCTTACTTTAGAGTCAGGAGATCCCGCAGCCAAGCATTTAAAAACTGATTTGTCCCTCAGAGCTTTGTTAGTTTCCGCTCAAGATAGCGAACTATTTGTTTTTAGTGCCATTTCTATTGCCAAATTATTAGAGCGTGTTGAAAGATTAATCGATCTGGCAACGGGAATTAGTTTAGCAGAGATGATAGATTTAGCTGCCCTTTTAACGACGCAAACAGCTGCCGAGCAACAGGTAAGAGCAGCAATAATCGCTGCAACACCCAAGCAGTTAGTAGAAACTCTCCAGAAAATTAAGCGAATTTTGGCAGATTCACCACCAGCAGCAGGAGAAATAAAAACATCTCCTACTCAAGACTTTTGGCTAGCCAATAAAGTCAATAGCTCTCGCGTCGCCTTTGTCTTCCCTGGACAGGGTTCGCAAAGATTAAATATGGCGCATACTTTGGTAGAGCGTTATGACTGGGCGCAGCAGTTAGTTCGACAAGCAGACAAATGGTTGGCAGAAGTTGGTTGTCAGCCAGTCAGCCATTTAATCTATCGTTGTTTAGAGACAGCAGTTGACGAAAGCGAAATAACTAACTGGTTTGAAGAACTATCTCGTGCTGAAATTGCTTCTCCCGCTATTTGCCTGGTTTCTTTATTGTGGCTGCGCTACCTCCAAGAGCTAGGAATTGAGTCTGTAGCAGTAGGTGGTCATAGCTTGGGCGAATTGACGGCTTTTTATCATCAAGCAGGAGCTTTTGACGCTAAAACTTTAATTCAGTTTGCGGCAATTAGAGGTCGAGCTTTAGCTAATTCTGGCAGAGAAACAGGAGCTATGGCTAGTCTGGGTTGCGATCGCGCTTCTGCTAGTAAAATTTTGCAACAGGTATCGGGCTATGTAGTTGTTGCTAATTTAAATAGTCCCAGCCAGACAGTTGTTTCAGGAGAGACTAAGAGTATTGACGCAATTATAGAGATAGCTCTCTCTCAAGAAATTCAAGCAAAAAAATTACCAGTAGCCAATGCTTTTCATTCTCAAATGGTAAAGGAAGCAGCTAAATATATTAAAGAAAATGCGCCAATTTTTGAAAAGTTTTCGCTTACTTCTCTTTTATTTTCTAGTATTGATGGCAAACAAGTAAAGCCAGGAGTTGAATTAAGCCACCATTTTAGCAAACAGGTAGTTTCGGCGGTAGATTTTGTAGCCTTGACGACAAATATTTATCGGCATTGCGATTTAATACTAGAGGTTGGTTCTGGCAAGGTTTTAGCTAATTTAATCAATACAACTATTAATCATCAACAGCCTATTGGTTTTTGCACTGAAGGCAACCCGACGACCAGTAAAAGTTTTAATAGCTTTTTAGGTAGGCTATTTGTAGCCAATCAAACAATTAACTGGCAAACATTATATAAAAATCGTTTAGTACATCCTTTTATTCCAGCATCAGACAAATTATTTATTGATAATCCTTGCGAACGTCCTTTTAAAGTATCTGAAAATTATTTATCTCAACTAAAACCAATTTTGACTGAGAATCAAACGCAAAATAGTTCAATGAATTTAACAACAGACTCTAATAAAACTTTTATAGCTGCGGAATCTCAGCATGACTTTGAAAAAATATTATCTCAGTATTTTAGTGATCGCGGGTCGTTTTTAGCTGAAATAATTAAAGCAGATCTGGCAACTCTACCAAAGCAATTATTAAATTTAGCCAGCACAAGCGATCAAGATTTAGTACCCACACTATCTCGCTATTTCCACATCAGAGGCTCGTTTCTAGGGCAAATTATTAATTCAGACCTAAAATCTTTAAACTATCTCGATAAATTAGAAACGCGATCGCCTTCCCAAGAATTAGAGTTGAGCAATGCTATAAAATCAAATCTTAACTATCTTAATGGCAATAGTAATAACCATCAACAAGGCGAGCAAAATTATGTTAACAAAGCTGTTTTATTGAAGCCAGAAATAAAGCATCAAGCCGAAGCAGTTAATAATTTGCGATCGGATATCGAACAATTTTTATTAAACTCAGTTGTCGAGAAAACAGGTTATCCCCTAGAAAGTATCGACCTAAGTTTAAAACTATTAGATGATTTAAATTTAGACTCAATTAAAGCAGGAGAATTAATCGCTACAGCTACTAAAAAATTCGGCGTAGCAGGACAATTACAGCCTTCTAGCTTGGCGAATGTTACTCTCAAGCAAATAGCAAAAGAAATTGACAAGACAATTTCTGGGGATTTAAAAGCAGTCAATGACAACCCTAAAGCTGACCTTAGAGAATTATCGAAAAGCAATAAAATACTTCCAGATATCAACACTGCTAAATCGTCAACTTCATGGGTACGTAATTTTGCGATCGCCTATGTCGAGCAAAAAATACCTCAACGGAAGAGTAAAGATTGGTCACAAGCTAGAGTTTTAATTGTTACTGAAGCAGCTAATTTGATTACCGATGCTGTAGCCGAACAGCTTGCTAATTTAGGGGCGCGAGTTGATCGCACTACTTATCACGAAGTAGACGATGATCTGACTGCAACTATTAACTATTCTGATTATTTGGCGTTTCTACCTCATACGAGTAGCTTTTTATCATTAAAGACAATGGTAGAAAGGCTTAAAAGCATTGTCACGGCTAGCAAAAATAGTCTTAGTCCCAATATTGCTTATATTCAGTTTGGGGGTGGTTATTTCGGCGAGCGACCCCGCGTCGGCGTAAGACGCAAGGGAACGCGCGAGCTTGGACAGGGAAAACAGGCAATATCTCCAGAAGTATGTTGCGCTGCTGCTTTTGCTCGAAGCTGGCATTTAGAACGTTCGGATTTACGAGTTCGAGTTATCGATCTGGCTACAGAAATCGAACCCAAAGATGCTGCTCAACTTGCGATCGCCGAACTCGCAGGAGATGAAGCCATTGTTACGGTGGGCTACGATGCCGACAAAAGACGTTTAATTCCCCAACCCCGTTTACAGCAACCAGTTAATTACCAAAAGCGATCCTACTCATGGTCAAAAGAAGATGTCATTTTGGTCACCGGAGGCGCGAAAGGAATTACCGCCGAATGTGCTTTAGCTTTGGCGCAGTCCCTTGATGTAAAAATGGCAATAGTGGGACGTTCTGACCAGTCAAAGGTAGCTCAAACCTTAGAACGATTCCCTAAGCAAAATCAGATTCGCTATTATTGCTGCGATATTACTAATGCTGATGCAGTCAAACGATTAATTACTACGATTACTGCTGACTTAGGTACAGTTACGGGAGTAATTCACGGCGCGGGAGTTAATCAGCCTCAAACAGTTAAATCAGTTAGTGTCGAAGCTGCGGTTAAAGAAGTATCGCCCAAGCTACTAGGAGCGCATAATATCATGCAAGCTCTAGCACAGACTCCTCCCAAACTGTTTATGGCGTTTAGCTCGATCATCGGCGTAACGGGAATGCCTGGTAATGCTTGGTATGGATTTTCTAATGAATCTCTAGCAATTCTATTACGCCAGTTTGCCAGTCATCACTCAGAAACTCAAACCCTGGCTTTAGCTTACAGCGTTTGGGGTGAAGTAGGCATGGGGGCGCATTTGGGCAGCCTCAAAAACTTAGAACGCATGGGAATTAGTGCTATTCCAACTAAAGAAGGTTGCGATCGCTTTGTTCAACTCTTTCATTACGATCCAGGAGTAAGCCAGGTAATTATTGCTGCCCGTTTGGGAGGTTTGGATACCTGGTTGTCAGATTTTTCGACCACCACTAAACTACGTTTTATCGAGTCAGTTTTGCACCTCGAACCCGAAGTAGAATTGATTGCTCGCACTCATCTTAGTTTAGAACAAGATCTATACTTACAAGACCATTTATGGCGCGGGTCTTATCTGTTTCCTACCGTATTCGGTTTAGAAGCAATGGCTCAAGCAACTGCTTATGTTCTGAGAAAAGAGCAACCCGCGATCGCAGCAATTGAGAATGTATCTTTAAAACAGCCGATTGTCGTCGATCCTAGTCAGGGAGTTGCTATAGAAATTCATGCCGAGGTGTTAGAAGTCGATTCTAAAGGAGAACGACGAGTTAAAGTAGCAATTCGTAGCGAACAGAGCGACTTTACCAGTGATTGCTTTACTGCCACATTAGTTATTAAAGAAGCAACAGCGCGATTAAAACTAGATTTCAAACTAGAACGAGCTTTAGAATTAAATCCCCAAACCGATCTTTACGGTGACTTACTCTTTCAAGGTTCGCGTTTTCAAAGAATGGATCGAATTTTTACTCTGACTTCCAGCAATTGCGTTTTTCAAGCCAAAGAGCGATTGCCAGAAAAACTAATTGCAGATAGCTTTACCATTAATAAAGATAGCTATCTAATTTTGGGAGATCCCTATTTAAGAGATGTCTTACTCCAGTCGGTACAGCTTACTATTCCCCGCGATATTTGCTTGCCAGTTGAGATCGGCAAAATTGAACTATTTAATAATGTTTCGAGCCGTCATAACTCGAAAATTGTTACCGCCAACCTACAACAACGAGAAGGAAACGAATATCTTAGCGAAGTTTTTATTACTGACGAGTCAGGTTACGTACTAGAAAAGATTACAGGTTATCGCTTGCGAATTCTTGAAGAGCATCCAGAGAACCCAACTGTTGAAGAGTTAGCCGATCCCGAAGATCGCGATCGCCTGCTATTCGATCGGGCTTTAAAATCTGTTACGGATAAGTTTGATTTAAATTTACCTGCTATAGCCCTTGGAGTTACGCCTAATATACATCAAGTCACCAAAGAACAACGCCGTCAACTAGAAAAACCGATTGTTGCTGATGCTCTAAAAACCAAGCTGGGATTATCCCCCGCAGCAAAAACTGAATTTGAGATTGAATCTTTAGCTTTGGGCAGACCACAACTGAAAGGAGCAGAAACCGCAGGAATAGAATTGTCTTTATCTCACTGCGATCGCTATTGTTTAGCCGTAATAGATAAAACTCCTCAAGGATGCGACATTGAGCCGATTACACATCGTTCGGCAGAAGATTGGCAAGCTCTTTTGGGTAATTCTCAGAGTGAAATCGTTCGAGAACTGACTCAACAAGGAGACAGTTTAGACCTAGCAGCTACTAGAGTTTGGTCGGCTAATGAAGCAATTGCTAAAGCTTTTAACGGCATTGATGCCCAATTTTCAATTATTAATTGCGATGGCAATGCGCTATTGCTACAGTCTTTAACTCCTACAGGCAAATACCATGTTGTTACCTTCCCCGTTAAATTAACTCGTCCTCCAGAACGGATGATTGCGATTGTTATTCCCCAACCTAAAACTTCTCCAATCTCAGTTTCTAAACCTTTAATTGATGTTGCCGAAAATCACAGCCATCGTTCCCGCTATACCAGAGATAATCCCCAAGGACAATTAGTTTACGAACAGCGTTTTCAAGCCAGCTTCAAAGATAGCGGCAGTATTAGTCGTCACGTCTATTTCTCCCAATATTTCCGCTGGATTGGTAAAATTCGCGAAATACCGATGGAAAGCATTGCCGAGCAGATTTTAGGAGACTTCTTGACTGGAGAATGGGGCATGGTGACTAACACCGTTAGTTTGCGGGTTTTGGGTGAAGCCACTGCCTACGATGTGATTCAAGCTCGCGCCTGGTTGGGTAATATAATTGACTCTTCCTTCACTACCTACATCGAATTTTGCCAAGTATTGCCCGATGAATCTTTAAGCAGACTGGCGATCGCAGAAGTTAAGGCTACCTGGGTACGTCTAGTAGATTACGGTGTTCCCTCTCCCATGCCTTTCCCAGACTATCTACAAGAATACCTCGACCGATTCGCCACGGAGCAACCTGCCATTCTCGATCTCAAACAGCCTGATTCTTTATCCCTGCCACCATTACCTGCTAGTCTGACAGAGGTAAGCTTAGGTCATCTACTGCAACAGGCTTCTTCCCAGGAGCGTTACGGGCAGCTAATCTATTCCGAAGTCTTCCAGACGACTCTAGAAGAATCCAATTTAGTCGGTAATGTTTATTACGGCAACTACTTTATCTGGCAAGGTCGAATTCTCGATCTGTTTCTCTACTCGATCGCACCTGAATATTTACGGGTTTCTAACCCTCGCGGTGAGATGGTTTGCCTCTACAGTCGTATGGACTATCTAAAAGAAGCAATGCCCTTTGATAAAATTCGCGTTCTTCTCTACGTCAGCTCGGTTTTTGAATGTGGAGCAAAATTTAACTTTGAATTCTTTCGAGAACAGCCAGATGGAAACAGAGAAAAACTTCACGTCGGTCAGCAAGAGGTGGCATGGGTAGAACGGCTGAAAAATGGTACTCCTGTACCCACTTTTTTGCCTCCGATATTGAGACAAAAGCTTTTAAAATCATTTAGTAAAGAGTAATTGTCGATCTGGGTCTGTACAATTAGCCCTAACCTAAAACAATTCAAGGATAAATAGATATGGACAATATAGAATTTATCATCAACGCAGTCAGCGGCACCGATGCCAATGACTTTCTCTTGGGCAGTCCTAACAATGATGCGATCGAGGGTAACAATGGTAACGATTTCCTTCTTGCTGGTCTTGGAGACGACGCTTTAGTTGGTGGCAACGGTAACGATGCCATGTTTGGTGGTCCTGGGGTTGATGTTTTGGATGGTGGTCCAGACGAGGATACAATGTTCGGTCAAGAAGGTCTTGATGCTCTCAACGGTGGGAATGGTAACGATGCTCTATTTGGTGGTGCAGACCAAGATGCTCTCGACGGCGGCAATGGCGATGACGCTTTGTTTGGGGAGGGTGGCGTTAACTCGATTAACGGTGGTGATGGTCGCGACGCCTTATTTGGTGGTCAAGATAACGATATTTTAAATGGCGGTGCTGGTGATGATGGTTTGTTAGGTAACGGCGGTGATGATGTCTTGTTTGGCGAACTGGGTAACGACGTGATGTCTGGCGGTGATGGCAACGATCGCATGAATGGCGATAAAAACAATGATGCTATGTTTGGTGGCAACGGTGACGACATCTTAATTGGTGGCGATGATAACGACGTGCTTTCTGGAGATGAAGGTAGCGATCTTTTAATTGGTGGTCAGGGAATAGACCAGATTACAGGCGGTGCTGGTGCCGATTTCTTTGGTTTGACTACAGAAACAGGAGCCAACATTATCACTGATTATGTAGTTGAGGATGATACTCTCTTTGTATCTGCTGCTGATTTTGGTGGAGACTTAACTCCAGGTGCGCTAATTGAAGCATCAAGCTTTGTTATGGGAACGGCAGCTACTACGGAGAGCGATCGCTTTATTTATAATGATGCCGACGGCTCTTTATTCTTTGATGTAGATGGAGTTAACGGAGCTGACCAGATTCAAATAGCAAGTCTATCACCAGGACTCGAACTGACTAATAACGATATTTTTGTTTTTGCTTAATTCATATTAACCGCACCTCTATATTACCGAAAACAGCAAAGGAGACAATAATGAAAATTCTCAGCCCCAGAATTCATGGATATCTAGACTATCTAGTAGTTATTTGGTTTTTAGCAGCACCGACGCTATTCGGATTGACTGGCATCGCTGCTAATATTTCTTATGCCCTGGCAATTATTCATCTAGGGTTAACAGTTTTAACGGCTTTTCCCTTGGGTGTAATTAAAGTAATTCCCTTGCAGTTCCACGGCGTAATTGAACTTATTGTATCCTTTGCTTTAATTGCTTTGCCCTGGTTGCTAGGATTTGCTTCTGTGGCATCGGCGCGCAATTTTTATGTCGCTTCGGGAATTGCCATTTTTATAGTCTGGCTGATTACTCGCTATCAAAATGCTGGAGTTAAAACAGGAACAATCAATCAACCATAAATATTATCTAGTTAAGAAAATGAAGTAATAAATAATAAGTAATTATAAAATGCTTACCGCAAAAAAATTATTAGACTACGACGTAGTAATTATGGGTGCGGGTTTTGCTGGACTCTGCCAAGCTCGACACTTAATGCTCAATGTCCCAGGAGTAAAAGTTGCTTTAGTCGATCCGCGACCCGAAAAGCGATCGCATAAGGATCTCAAAATTGGTGAATCGACGATCGAAATTGCGGCTCTGTTTCTGTCCAAAGAATTAGGTCTTCACGAATACTTGATTGAGAACCATGCACCCAAAAAAGGTTTAAACTTTCACTGGGCGAAAAACGGCGGATCTGGTCAAACTGATACCATAGAAGACTACTATCATGTTTGGTCAAACCGACAAGTACCAATTCCTTCTTTTCAAATTAATCGAGCTAGGTTTGAAGAGGACTTACTCGCTATGAATCAAGAAATGGGGGCAGTTTTTTATCACGGACGAGTTGTTGATGCCGATCTCACCCCCAAAGACACCGTAAAAACGGTTACTGTAAAAACTGGTGGAGAAAACCTAGAACTAAAAGCCAAGCACGTTATTGATGCTGCTGGTCGCAAATTTATGATTGGGCGCAAGACAGACAATCTAATTTTTGAACCAGAAAATCTGATGGGCTTAAATACTGGTTCGGCCTGGATGCGGATTAAAAACGTCGATCGCACTGTTTTTCATGACGGCTATGACCCAACGGGAGCATCTACCAGTCATTATTATTCTACCAATCATTTCTTTGGGCGCGGTCATTGGCTGTGGATGATTCCCACCGATACTGAATCTGGAGAGTTGTCTATCGGTATGATTCACCATCATCAAGAGTTACCAGCTAGCCAAGTCAATACCGAAGCAAAATTCCGTACCTTCCTGCAAAACAACCACGCCGTCTTAGATCGACTTATTGATAGTGGCGAACCAGTAGATTTTCAATATCGATCGCGTCTGGCACACACCAGTAAAACTTTATTTTCAGAAAACAACTGGTACGTACTCGGCGATGCTGCCTATATCTTTGATGCCTTTTATTCCTTTGGCACGACAACCGTAGCTTTAGCTATTGAAGGAATTACCGAAATCGTGCGGGCTAAACTGGCAAAAGAAGCCGATGCCGAAGAGAAGCGTTATGCTTACAATGAGTTTAACCTAGCTTATGCCCGTAGCGTTAACTGTCTCTATCGGGGTCACGATAAGCAGCTAGGTCATGCCAGCGTCATGAGTTGGCGCATTTACTTTGAGTATATGTGGTGGTTTGGGGTTCAAGTCCCGATGTACGTTGGCAAATGGCATCTGGATCTCACCTTTATCTCGATCTATGTCAAAACTTTAAATAGTAATGTAGATGGGTTGTTTGCCGATTTATGTCAACAGTTCGAGCAACTAGTAGAACAAGATGTCAATCTTGGTTTAATGGACTGTTACCGCGCGGATGGATTACTGGGCAACTATAACACCCTCAAGCACTTCGATGACTTTTTAGAGAATACTAAACTCGAACCGAGACACTGCAATGTTTTTGCTGGTCTAAAATCCACTTGTTTTTATGCTGCTATTTGGTATGCCAAATTTCAGTGGAAAGGTTTTGGCTTACGAGGATTATTAAAACCCCTGAATATTTATCATTTCGGTAGATTATTAGCACTTTCGGCTCAAGGCACAATAGGCGAACTGGTCTATAAATCTAAAACTAAAAATTTACCTGCCAACAGTCAAGTCGAACAAATGCAGCGGGAGTTCGAGTCTTACCAATACCAACCCGAATTACAGCCTTGGATTCAAAATCTTAATAATTAAATTTGTCGGAACTAACCATGAATTCCCTTACCACTCAGACATTAGAGTATGACGTTGCCATTATGGGGGCGGGATTTGCAGGTGTCTGCCAAGCCCGACATCTGCTGCTGAATATTCCTAATATTCGAGTGGCGATAATTGACCCTCGACCCATGGAGAGAACGGAAAAAGATTTAAAACTCGGTGAATCGTTAATTGAAGTCGCTGCTCTGTTTTTAGCTAAAGAACTGGGTCTTAATGATTATCTGATTGAAAACCACACGCCCAAATCTGGGTTGAACTTTCATTGGCCCAAGCAAAGCGATCGCACTGAAACTCTTGATGACTACTTTCACGTTTGGGCAAATCGACAAACTCCCATTGCTTCATTTCATTTACACCGAGCTAAATTTGAGCAGGATCTGCTCAAAATGAACGCAGATATGGGAGCAATTTTTTATCATGGTCGCGTTACCGATGTAAATTTAACCGAGGGAGACGCGCTTAAAAATATTGATGTCAAACAAGGCAAGGAAATTTTAAACATCAAAGCCAAGCACGTTATTGATGCTGCTGGTCGTCGGTTTCTCATCGGACAGAAAACTGATAATTTGGTGTTTGGTGCAGAAAATCTGCTGGG
Organism: Chroococcales cyanobacterium; assembly: GCA_038259125.1. Lineage (GTDB taxonomy): Bacteria > Cyanobacteriota > Cyanobacteriia > Cyanobacteriales > Xenococcaceae > Waterburya. The sequence goes on from JBBSPC010000017.1 coordinate 13,283, forward strand.
AGTCAATAACGGTTCTGCCTGGCTGCGAGTCAAAAATGTAGACCGTCAGATCTTTGATGATGGCTACGATCCTACGGGAACATCAAGTAGTCGTTACTATGCTACCAATCACTATTTTGGTTCTGGACACTGGCTGTGGATGATTCCCATCGATAAGCATTCCAACGAGCTATCTATTGGGGTGGTTCACCATCACGATGTTATTGCAGCTAAAGAGATTAATACCCAAGAAAAGTTTACTGGGTTTCTCAATGCAAATCACGAAATTTTGGCGCGTCTGATCGATAGTGGTGAAATTGTTGATTTTCACTATTGGTCGAAGCTTGCCTATAAAAGTAAAACTTTGTTTTCTCCAGATAACTGGTATGTCCTGGGGGATGCAGCGCAAATTTTTGATGGTTTTTATTCCTATGGAACGACGATGATTGCTTTTGCCATAGAAAGCACCACGGAAATTATTCGCGCCAAGCTAGCGGGAGAGGCTGATGCTGAAACTAAAAGGGCGGCATACAATGACTTTAATTTAGCCTATGGTCATAGCGTCAACTGTCTCTATCGAGGTCACGATAAACAATTAGGTCATGCCAGCGTCATGAGCTGGCGTATCTACTTTGAATATATGTGGTGGTTTGGGGTACATATACCAATGTATATCGGGAAGTGGCATCTCAACCTGAAGTTTGTCTCCAAATACGTAGACATTGCTAACGCCAACGTCGATGGGCTTTTTGCCGATCTTTCTCAGCAATTCGACCAGCTAGTAGAACAAAGAGCAAATATCGGCTTAATGGATCCTTACCGAGCCGATAGCTTGTTTGGATACACTACTCTGAAACACTTTGATGACTTTTTAGAAAATACTAAATTCGAGCCAATGCGGTGTAATGTTTTCGCCAGCATGAAAAATGCTTACTTTTACATCGCGCTGTGGTACGTACTGTTTCAGTGGAAAGGCTTTGGTGTTGCTGGTTTACTCAATCCCCTTCATTGGTATCACTTCGGTCGTATGTTAGCACTATCGGTCAAAGCAGTTATCGGCGAAATAATTTATAAATTTAAAATTAGGGGTTTGCCCGACAACAGCCAAGTCGAACAGATGCGTCAAGAGTTTGCCAGTTACCGATACCGACCACAGCAGTTGATGCCAACAAAATCGGTGCAACAAAAGCAGGAGGAGTTTGCCAAACAGCGATAACCATTTAGACCTGCTGTCAATTTTAATAGCTTAAATTTAAATAAATATGTTATTGGAATCAGCTAAATATATATTTGCAGGCGCGATCGCCTTGTTTTTATTCTTGGTAGTGATAGGAACAGTCTACCAAGCCATTGCTACTGCCAGGGATTGCTCTAAATATCCGCCTCCAGGTAAGCTGATAGATATCGGCGGGTATAAACTTCACCTTGATTGTCAGGGAGAAGGCGAGATTACCGTAGTTATGGATTATGGTTTGGGGAACTTATCTTCTCTTTGGAGTCTGGTACAGTCAAAAGTAGCAAAATTTACTCAGGTTTGTACCTATGACCGTGCTGGTTATGGTTGGAGCGAGCGCAGCCCTTATCCTCGTACGAGTCAGCAGCTAGTTCGAGAACTGCATTTATTGTTAACTAAAGCCGAAATTAAACCTCCCTACATCTTGGTCGGTCATTCTTTAGGAGGCTTGAATATGCGTTTATTTGCCAGTCAATATCCCGATGAAGTTAGGGCAATAGTATTAGTAGATGCCGTACCCGCTAATATTTATTCTCGCTTAAATCCTCAGTTTCAGAAATATATGGCCAAAACCAACCAGATGTTTTTTTGGTTGTCTATTCTGTCGCGATTTGGTTTGTTGCGCTTGGGAACTCAACTGCTAGGGAATAAAGTCACTCCAGATTTTGTCCGTAAGCTACCTGCTGAAGTTCAACCAATAGTTCTGGCTCAGTTTTGCCCTAAGACTTTTAATACAGCGATCGCTGAAAATCGGTTAATGGAAGCTAGTGCCAAGCAAGTCAGCCAGACAAAATTACCAAAGGATTTGCCTTTAGTAGTGCTATCTCACGGAATCAATATGTTTTCTAAGCTTTCGCTTTTAGAAGCAGAAAAAGCTGAGTCGGTTTGGCAGAAACTGCAAGCAGAAACGGCAGACTTGACTTCAAAAGGTACGCTCAAGCAGGCTCAAACCAGCGGTCACGATCTTCATATTGATGCTCCCCAGCTAGTAATAGATGGGATTCGCCAAGCAATTTTATTATCCTAATAGCGATCGCGAGATCGTCTTTTTAAAAGCTTTTTTAAAAATAATTTAATTAATTGCCAAGAATAGACATAATTTAGTCAATCCCATAAAAACATTTTTTATGATTCGCATTCTGCTAGTAGACGATTGCAACATAATACGGCAAGGGCTTCAAGCATTGCTCAAACCCAGCCCAAAGCTAAAAGTAGTCGGTACTGCCGAAGACGGTCACAGTGCGATAGAAAAGGTAAAAAATCTCCAACCTGATATTGTATTAATGGATATTGAGATGCCAGGAATGAGTGGAATAACTACCACCGAAAAGATCGCTCGACAATTTCCCTCAACGAAAGTTCTGATCCTTAGTAGCTACGAAGAGCGAAAATATGTAATACAAGCCTTAAAAGCGGGAGCCAAAGGCTACTTGCTAAAAGACACTCAAGCCGAAGATTTGGAGCAGGCAATTTGGTCGATATATCGAGGTCACTCACAGATAGAATCACAATTGCCTAAAGAGTCATTAGCGGAAACTTCTCTTTCGCGGTTGAATACATCAGTAGAGCCAAATCGGTCTATTTCGGTAAAGGAAACAGAAACATCACTGGAGTTAGATAATGACGATCAATATTTAAAAAATGGCTCGCCACCAATAAATAAGACGCTTCTAAAATCAAATCAGGAACAATCCGAATCTGAGATTAAAAAGTCACCAGCTTGGAGTAGAGAGCCGTTAGAGCTAAACACTAACGAAAGAGAACAAAAATCGCAGCCCCAAAAAAGCATATTTCCCAAGCTTTCGAGATGGTGGATTATGGGATTGCTAGCTATTCCTGTCCTATTGATCGCGGCAATAATTTTGATCTATTCGCGAACCAGCAAAAGTTCTTCTCAACCAGTCTTAGAGACTCAGATTGTCCCTAAAGCAGTCGGGGCAATTGGCTATTTAGAACCCCAGGGAGAAGTAATTAAAGTATCTGCACCAGCTTTTCTGGAAGGGGCGCGAGTTGAGCAACTGCTGGTCAAAAGAGGAGACAAGGTTAAAACTGGGCAAGTAGTAGCGATTTTGGATAATCGCGATCGCCTACAGGCTGCTCTCAAACAAGCACAAGCAGAAGTAATAGTAGCTCAATCTCGTTTAGCGCAGGTCAAAGCGGGAGCTAAAAAAGGCGAGATTCAAGCGCAAAATGCCAAATTTCTCCAGACAAAAGCCGAATTAGCTGGACAAATCAACAGCCAAACTGCCAACATTGCTAATTTAAAAGCTCAACTTGAAGGACGAACTAATTCTCAACGGGCAACTATTGCCAGACTAAAAGCTGAATCAAACAACGCGACTAAAGAATGTCAACGATATGAATTTCTCTTAGCCGATGGGGCGATCGCAGCTTCAGAAAGGGATAGTATTTGTTTACAGCAAGCAACTACTCAAAAACAACTCCAAGCAGCAAAAGTTAATTTAATCGAAATTAAAACAACCCTACAACAACAGGTTGGTGAAGCTCAAGCCAACTTAGAACGCACTAAAACAACCTTAGCCAACCAAATTAGCGAAGCCGAAGCTAGTCTCCAAGCAGTTGCTGAAGTTCGTCCTGTAGATGTAGCCGTCGCTCAATCTGAATTAGCAACTGCGATCGCTGCGGTAACTAAAGCGCAAGCAGATTTAGATTTAGCTTCTGTGAAATCTCCAATTAACGGTCAGATTTTAGAGATTAATACTTGGTCAGGAGAAATTGTCGATAATGCTAAAGGTATAGTTGTAATGGGCGATACCCAGAATATGTATGTAATGGCAGAAGTCTATGAAACCGACATCGATCGCGTCCGCATCGGTCAAAGCGCGATCGTTACCAGCGATGGCATTACTAAAAAACTAGCTGGAACTGTCGATGAAGTTGGTTGGCAAATTGGCGCTAAAGATGTGTTAGGTACTGACCCTGTGGCAGATGCAGATGCTAGGGTTGTCAAAGTCAAAATTCGCTTGAATGCCGAATCTAGCAAGCGAGTAACCCATTTAACTAACCTAGAAGTTAACGCCATTATCAATACATCCAAACAAAGCCAAAAATAGGGATTAAATTAATGTTTGATCGCTTATTTACCGCTTGGTTACAGCTAAAATATCAAAAAATTCGTTTTCTAATCGCACTTTCAGGAGTGATTTTTGCCGTTGTCATTGTTTTTATGCAGTTGGGTATTCGGGATGCTTTATTTAACAGTGCTGTCCGTTTTCACCAAGGTTTACAAGGAGACTGCTTTATAATTAGCCCTCGCTCGACATCTTTAATTGCGATGGAAAGCTTTTCGCAACGCCGTCTGGTACAAGCCTTAGCTTTTGAAGAAGTAGAATTTGTCAATCCGATTTATCTTGATTTTGTCCAGTGGAAAAATCCTGAATCCAGAAAATACTGGCGTAACATTTTTGTAATTGGGTTCGATCTCAGACACCAAACTTTTGACTTACCTGGAGTTGAAGCAAATCTCGCGAAACTTAAACTTCCCGATACTATTTTATTCGATCGCAGTTCGAGAACTGAATTTGGACCAGTAGCCGAACAGTTTGAGTCACGAGGTTCTGTAGTTACCGAACTAGGAAATAATAGTGGTTCTAATCGTAAAGTTGAGGTAGCAGAATTATTTGAGTTGGGTACTTCTTTTGGTTCTGATGGCAACATTATTACCAGCGACGTTAACTTTTTGCGGATTTCAAATACTCGCAAAAAAGGCTTTATTGATGTCGGTTTAATTAAATTAAAATCGGGTGTCAATCCAGAACTTTTTAAAACCAAGCTGCAAAAATACTTACCCCAAGATGTCAGAATTGTTACCAAACAAGAATTTATTAACTTTGAAAAAAGCTACTGGCAAAGCAGCACTGCCATTGGCTTTATTTTTAATTTAGGTGTCGCTTTAGGCTTAATCGTCGGCATTGTTGTGGTTTATCAAATACTTTATACCAATATTTCCGACCATTTGCAGGAATACGCCACTTTAAAAGCGATCGGTTACAGTCAACGATATCTATTAAATGTGGTCTTTCAACAGGCTTTAATTATTGGAATTTTAGGCTATATTCCAGGATTATTAATTACCATTATTCAGTATGAGTTTACCAAACAAGCGACTTTGCTACCAATTGAAATGACTTGGCAAAGAGCGGTGTATGTCTTGGTAGCAACCATAATTATGTGTTTAATCTCTGGCGTTTCGGCAATGAACAAGCTCAAGTCTGCCAACCCAGCCGATATCTTTTGATTTTTTAGCCATGAACCCAATTGTGATCCACAACTTAAATCATTATTTTGGCGAACAAGCTCTAGTCAAACAAACTTTATTTGACATCAATCTAGAAATCAAAGCAGGTGAGATCGTAATTTTAACTGGTCCTTCGGGGTCTGGGAAAACTACTTTATTGACTTTAATCGGTGGACTGCGATCGCTTCAATCGGGCAGCTTGCAAACTTTAAGTAAAGAATTATACGGAGCGAGTGAAACAGATTTAGTCCAACTCAGACGCAAAATTGGCTATATTTTTCAGACACACAATTTATTACCTTTTATGACCGCACAACAAAACGTGCAGATGTCTTTAGAACTAGATGACAATTTAAGTAGTTGTCAAGCTGCTGCTTTAGCAACAGAAATGCTGGCAGCAGTAGGCTTAGAAAAAAGAGCTAAATACTATCCCCAAAAACTTTCAGGGGGACAAAAACAACGAGTTGCGATCGCCAGAGCTTTAGCTAGCCATCCTAAGTTGGTTTTAGCCGATGAGCCAACTGCTGCTTTGGATAGTAAAACAGGTCGAGAAGTTGTCAATATAATGCGTCGCTTAGTTAAAGAAAAAAACTCGACAATCCTGTTGGTAACTCATGATAATCGTATTTTAGACACAGCCGATCGCATTATTCATCTGGAGGATGGTCGCTTAGTAGTTGTAAGGGACTAAAATTATAATCGCTTCGACCCGAAATCATCGGCATTTTCAGACCACTAGATAAAATTTTCGTTCGGGTTCGTATCTTCTTGAAAAGCGATCGTATTTGATTGGTCGAGCTGAAAGCTAGATTGTTGCCTTCAAACTGATTATCTTGGGAGTGTTTATCGTTACAGAAATTCGAGGCGTTGAAGCTAAATCTAGAACCTTTTACTTGGGCTTCTCCTGTCTCCTTGATAGCGGAAGGCATGATTATTTTTTTAGCCTATGAAGGGTTTGAGTTAATGGCAAACACGGCAGAAGATGTTCGACAGCCCGCCCGTACACTACCCTGTGCTTACTACTCATCCGTCATTTTTGTCATCCTACTCTACATTGTTGTTGCGGGAATTACGATTGGTTCTCTGTCAATTCAACAAGTTGTTGCAGCCAAAGAGTATGCTTTAGCAGCAGCAAAACCGTTTCTGGGAAAGCAGGTTTAGTTTAATTGCGATCGCTGCTTTATTATCAACTGCTTCAGCAATTAATGCCACACTTTACGGCACATCACGCTTAAGTTATACCAAATTAAATGGCGTTTCTTACACATACATTCTAAGGGCAACCATTCGCCCCTACAAGAATTATCTGTTGTGTTGTGAATTTAAATTGGTATTATATCATTGCTAGATCTGGTGAATTACCTGCTGCTTTAGAAAAAAAACTATGGAATCAACCGATTGAAGGATTACTTATTACTAGTGGTTTAACATTTATTTCTCAACTGAGAATAAGCAAATAGAAGCTGAAGATAGGGAAATAAATGAAGCGGAACCCATAGGTTCTTTCGAGCCAGCCGAAGCTAAGAAAAAAGGTCGAGGCATAGATTTAGAATGGTGCTGTTAATAGCAGGACTAGGTACAGGTGCGGTGCTGTTCGCCTTGCTATTTTTGGGTTATCGCTGGTGGCGATATGCTTCTACTCACAGCTATATAAATAATGCTTATGTAATCAAAGCCAATATTGTTTTAGCTGCTCAACAGGCTCGCGCTCAAAATACTCAGGCGTATGAAAAAATTGATGCTGCCCTAGCAGCTTTTATGTCAATTTTTGCCTCGCAAAGCACTATTCCTGCTCTCAATAATCTTTCTGGAGATTTGGGCGTTCCTTTACAATTTGGCGTATGGATACTTTATGGTTATCTAGTAGCTATAGTAATATCTATACCCGTAGCTAGCTTTTTCTCAAAAGTTTTTTCTGTTCGACGCTATTTCTTGGTTTGCGTCTGTTTATTTCTCGTTGCTTTTGTTGGCTCTAATCTGGTAACAATCTTTCCTCAAATGATTATGGTGAAGGGTATTCAAGGAATTACGGCAGGTGGACTTACTGCCACCGCACTGATTGTAATTGTGACCCAGCTACCGCCTGCCAAACGACCTATTGAATTGTTTTGAGCGCAGTAGGCTTGGTATTTCTGATTAGAAAACCTCGCAATAATTAGACTGCAAGGCTGGGAGAGAGTAGTGAGTAGCAAGTAACAAATATTTTACTAAAACTAATAACTTATATTCTCAATTAACAAAATTATGAATGACATAACTAATCCCACAGTAATCGTCGGTGGTGGCTTTGTTGGACTGTTTACCGCTTTACATCTTAGCCATCGTCACTATAGCGAGCCAGTTATTTTAATCGATCCTAATGACCGTTTTGTTTTCAAACCGTTACTTTACGAACATTTGTCAGGTGAGATGCAGAACGAACAGGTTCTTCCCCGCTATGAGAAATTGTTAGAGGGTAGTAACGTTACTTTCATCCAGGATAAGGTGAGTAAGGTTGACCTACAGCAGCGTCGACTAGAATTAGCTTCTGGATTACATTACGATTACCGTTATCTCGTTTTAGGGGTAGGTAGTATCCAAGGATATCTTGGTACTGAGGGAGCCGAAGAAAATGCCTTTGCTTTCCGCACACAAGAAGATACTATCGCTTTAGAAAAGCACCTAAGAGAATGTCTTCAGCAAGCTAGTCAAGCAGAATCTGCTCAACGGGAGGCTTTATTGACTGTAGCCATAGTAGGAGCAGGACCTTCTGGGGTGGAAATAGCAGCTACTATGGCCGATCTTTTACCTCAATGGTATGAGAAATTAGGTGCTGATTTTCGCAACATTCGGATTGTGTTGGTCAATCACGGTCAAGAAATTCTTAAAGGAGATGTTAATTCTCATTTGCGAGATACTGCCCTTGATGCACTTAAGAATCGGGCTATACCTGTTGAACTAGTATTAGGAGCAAAAGTTACTAAAGTTACTAGCGATCGCCTAGAGTATCAGCTTCAAGATTTTGAAGAAATTAAAACTCTACAGACTAAAACTACTGTTTGGACTGCTGGTACTGCTACTAATCCTCTGATTAAAACCTTGCCTATTGACGACAAAAACCGCGACAAGCATGGTTTACCCTTGGTAAATACCACTTTACAGCTACTAAATTTTCCCGAAGTATTTGCAGCAGGAGACTGCGCTGTAGTTCAAGATCGCTCTTACCCTCCTGTGGCTCAAATCGCCTATCAAGAGGGAGCAAATATTGCTAAAAATTTGATTGCGCTATCGCAAAATCAAGAACTTCATCCTGTCAATGCAAGTATGCGAGGTACTTTGATGAAGTTGGGGATTCGTAATGGAGTTGCTAATATTTTTGATAAAGTGAAGGTTGATGGTAGAGCAGGAGACTCGATTCGTAATCTGACCTATCTAGAAATGTTGCCTACTCCCATACATGACTTCAATGCTACGGCAGAATGGCTGAGTGATGAGATTTTTCATCGTTATCATCAACCTACCAAACCAGGTCAACCAAAGCCCAGCAACCGTCTGGCTGGTTTGGCAAGCATTGCCGCCGGTGCGATCGTCGCGATCGCCTTAGTTGCTGGAACGACAGCATTATGGCGTACTACTCATTCTTCAAATCAACCGCAAACAACTCAACAACAGCTGACAAAATAATCAATTATGCTCAAGGGGTTTATTGTACACAAGCCTACGCGAACCCCTTGATCGCACTTTTAAACTACTGATTTTTCGTTATACTGCGTAACATCAGTTAATAAACTACTTTAATGGCAAAAGGCGATCGCGTGTACGCATATCGAAACTTGTGGCAGCTAGATGGACTATATCAACATCATGGTATTGACTGCGGTGACGGCACAGTAATTCATTACCGTAAGCCAAGTGAAACAATTGAAAGAACTGATTTAGCAGCTTTTAGCCAAGGAAACCCTATCTACGTTGCTGAATATAGTGATGGCTTTGATTACATCCCAGATGCGGTAGTTGAAAGAGCCGAAAGCCGATTAGGAGAAAAAGAATATAATTTACTGTTTAACAACTGTGAACATTTTGCTAGCTGGTGTAAAACAGGCGTTAGCGACAGCCGACAGGTAAGAAACTTTTTACCCCTTGTGAATACGCTAGATACTTCAAAACTCTATGAACCAATTAAAAACGCCTTGAAAGGTAAAGATAGCAAAACTGCACAACAGCTACTAACTGAATCTCTAATAGATATTAAATCAGTTTGGAATCAGATTCAGCCTGAATATCAAAAAGCGATCGCCGAAATTCAAGTCTGGGAGGAAGTAGCTAAAAAGGCTTTAAAAAGCGATAGAGAAGATTTAGCTCGTGCTGCGATCGCCAAAAAGCTTGATTATCAAAAAAAAGCTACTAAATTAGAAATTGAACTGAGCGAACTTGCAGAGATGACGGAAAATATTGTGCGTAATCAGCAAGAATTACCCTAATATGAAATACTTAAATGTATGCTACGTATGATTATTTGGGGGACTGGGGGACTGGGGAACTGGGGGAATGTTTATTTATATCATTCTTTCTTGGATTTTATATTACAAATTCTTTTACAATTTAGGCTTAATGAGCGATCGCCGTCAGCTTAAACTGTATTTTAAAGTAGTTTAGTATTTCTTACTTTCCGTATTGTTTGAGGTAAAACCCCAACTAATGAGGCAAAAGCTTCATCAGGTAAACTAGCTACTGTTTCTAGGTCAAACCAATGTTCAAACTGATTTAAAATAACCTGCGCTCTTTCGGTTGGTTCAGGGTTATTAATAATTTGCTTGGTAAGTCTAACCCACTGTCTACGCATTTTATATGCTTGTTTTTTCTCTTGAGAGTTTTTAGGAGAAACTAAAGATAACTTTCCGACAGCGATAATATTAACTACATTAAGATCAAATTGACCACCTACAATTGCTCCAGGACCGACAAATTCGGCATGATATTTTTTATAGACTATTAGACCATTTTTGCGACGAGGATTGACTATTAGTAATTCTTGCGCTTTTAATCTAGGTAAAAGTTGTTTAATTAAAAATGTATTATCGATATTTTGTTCTTTCACTTTTTGAGTATTATTGCCCAAATAAAATTTAGTGGGCGAAAATGAGAGAATACCCCGCGTTGAAACAAAGGCTTAAGCCGCAGCATATACTGTCGATGGTGCAAGCAGCATTTTCACGCGGTTGTGATTTATTATTAGACAACTATAAACTTAACATCATACTATTTCAAAACTAACACGAACTGCCCTAACTGCTCTAACTGTTAACTAAAATTTGCTTTTTTAAAAATAAACGCGGTGAATAATCAAACCATAAATTTCCCCAGTTAGCTTCTATTTGCGAGATTTGATAGCCATTATGACAATATAGTTGTTTGGCTGAATCATTACTGTCTAAAACATGAAGGTGAGTCTCATGGTAGCCCCATTCAAGAGCGACTTGTTCACATTCAGCTAAAAGCTGGCTACCAATACCCAGACGACGGTAGCTCTGGTGAACTGCTAGGTTAGATATGTAGGGATGCTGTGAACAAGTTGACCACAGGGAAGGAGAACGTAAAGCTATTTCTATCGTCCCGACAACTATCAGGCTTGAATCCTCTTGAGTTATGCTGTTTTGTTCCAAAGGATGGTTTGGGGTCGCTATTTTGGCAACTAAGCAACGGTAGTATGGTGAACGAGAGCGCAGACGATAGCGTAAATCTTCGCTAATAGTAAACTGTAAAAATGGATAAACCCAGCTAGCGAATTCAGGTAAATTATAAAAACTCTTGGTTAAGACTCGGCTAACCTCCTTGGTATCCTCTATTGCAGCGGAGTTGATAGTTAGCTGCAAGTTGTCATCAACACTATGATTATCAAGGGATTTTAAAATCATTAAGTTACAAATAAACTGAAGTTTCTTTAATAGCTATAACTGCGGAGCAAGACTAATGTATTTTTCTTAGCCAGTTTGGGAACAATACTATTATGCTTTTGGCTGTTAGATAATTACACCAAACTTTTTAAGTAGCTAAAAAAGATTATTTTTATTTTTTTGAGTTCATTTATTGCTGGTGTTATATGCCAACTGTATTTAAACGTTTACCATAGTCAATTCATGAGCCAGTATGAATATAATCAACTATTAAACAATTTGTCCTGGGAAAAAGCGGGTCAAACTATTGTTGATACGGCTGGTAAATTACTCAATGTGGGAATTATTATCTTACATTTTAAGAAATTACAGCCTGATAGTGAACAACATTTCTTTTATCGTCACCTTAGTTTAAATAATTATAATCTTAGTCAAAACTTACTCAAGTTAACAGTAGCATCTGATTCAGAACTATCTATTAACAATAATTTAATTATTCAAAAATACAAAGTGGAGGCATCCACCTTCAAATCTGCTAGTTATCAGGCTTGTTTACAAGCAAAAATAAGCTCTAGCATATTTATTCAGATATTTTCTCACCTAAATCTGACCGCTTCGCTAACGGTTCATCGTTGCCAAGAGTCTGAGGATTGGCACGAAGAAGAAATAAAAGCCGTAAAAATGGTGGCCCAACAGGCGACTATGATCATTTCTCAGATGCTAGCCGCAGAAAAGTTGCAAGAATTGGCACAAAGAGAAACCACTATTAACCGTATTACGGCAACTATCCGTTCAAGCTTAGAAGCCCCAGTAATGTTTGCCTCGATTGCTAAAGAATTAGGTGAAGCTTTAAAGGTCGATGGCTGTACTCTATCTTTGTGGACAAAAAGCGATCGCTTTGTTAAATGTGTTGGTTTATACAATCCCCATGAACCACAAAAAATTATCCAAGATTATTCTGATGTGTCTTCTTCGGTACCAATTGCCCAAAACCCCATACTGCAAGCTCTTTTATATACTAAAAAAACCGTAAGTTCAGCCGATTTAGAAAAACAACAAAGTATAGCTCGCTATGAGCTTCCTTGGCACGCCAAAGCCAGAGCCTTATTGATTGTGCCTCTAATCGTGGAATCAGAAATTATTGGTAGTATTACCCTCAGACAGTCAGATGTTTCTCGCCAATGGAGTCGAGCAGAAATCAACTTAACCGAAGCCGTGGCTTCGACCGCAGCGATCGCTATTTCTCAAGTGTTGATTCACCAGCAGGTAAAAGAACTAGCTCAAAGAGAAACTACCATTAACCGTATTACCAGAGCAATTCGCTCAAGCTTAGAAGCACCAGTAATGTTTGCTACCATTGCCAAAGAATTAGGTGAAGCTTTAAAGGTCGATGGCTGTACTCTCTCTCTGTGGACAAAAAGCGATCGCTTTGTTAAATGTGTTGGTTTATATAATCCCCACGAACCACAAAAAATTATCCAAGATTATTCTGATGTATCTTCTTTAGTGCCGATTGCCCAAAACCCCATACTGCAAGCTCTTTTATATACTAAAAAAACCGTAAGTTCAGCCGATTTAGAAAAACAAAAGAATTTAGCCCGTTATGAACTTCCTTGGCACGCCAAAGCCAGAGCCTTATTAATTGTGCCTTTAATTGTTGATGAAAAGATTATTGGCAGTATTACCCTCAGACAATCAGACATATCCCGCCAATGGAGTCAAGCGGAAATCGACCTAGCCGAAGCGGTGGCTTCTCCTGCTGCGATCGCCGTTCAACAGGCAAAGCTATACCAAACTACTAAAAAACAAGCAGAATTGCTGCGAATTAAAGAGCAAAAAGTCAGAGATTTAAATCTCTATCTGACTGAATCAGTTTTAAAACGATTTTTACCCGCAGCCATAGTTAACAAAGCTGCCACAGGAAAACTTTCTTTGGATCTAACTCCTGAACCTCGTCGCGTGACAATTTTATTCTGCGATTTGGTTGGCTTCACTAATTTATCTAGTCAGCTAGAAGTCATCCTGTTGGCGGAAATCCTGAATGAGTATCTTGAAGCCATGAGTAAAGCAGTGTTCGATCATGGCGGTACAGTGGATAAATTTATGGGAGATGGAGTTATGGCGATGTTTGGCGCACCAGAAGATTTATCCTGTCCAGAACAAGCCAAAAGAGCTATTTTAACTGCCAAAACCATGTATTATTATTTACAAAAATTAAATGAGCGATGGCAAGCTAAAGTATGGAAAACAAATAGCAAAATTCCTTTTCTGGCAATGCGTTGTGGCATTCATCAGGGTGCAGCAGTAGTGGGAATGTTTGGCGGGGGACAAAGAAAAGACTACACGGCAGTCGGCAAAGTGGTTAATATTGCTTCTCGTTTACAAAGCGTTGCCCAACAAAATACCATTCTCATTTCCAAAGCTGTCGCCAATTCTTTGGGAACTAAGATCGACTGGGGGCAAGGGTGTAAACTCAAGTTAAAGGGTATTGATAAAGATTTTTATGCCTTTGCGATCGGTATTGATTCGATGAGCAAGGAAATGACCGTTAACTCTTAAAATAACCTTTAGAGATAGATATCCTTCTTTTTGGTTATGTCAACTTTTGCCTCGTTAGAGTTAGCTTTGAAACATTTTTTTGGTCACGATAGCTTTCGTCCTGGGCAAAAAAAAATTATTGAAGCAGCTTTACGCAATCAAGATTTACTAACAATTATGCCTACAGGAGGAGGTAAATCTCTTTGTTTCCAATTACCAGCTTTGCTTAAAGATGGCATAACTATTGTGGTTTCGCCTCTAATCGCCTTGATGCAGGATCAGGTAGATTCTTTACAGGATAATGGAATTAATGCTACTTATCTCAACAGTACTATCGATTATGAAGAAAGGCGATCGCGCCAAATAGCTATTCTTAAAAATCAGGTTAAGCTACTATATGTTGCTCCAGAAAGACTGTTAAACGAAAGATTTAGTCTGTTTCTCGAACAGGTAGCTACTCAAGTGGGTATATCCACCATCGCCATTGATGAGGCACACTGCGTCTCTGAGTGGGGACACGATTTTCGCCCTGAATATAGCAAGCTAAAAATATTGCGCCAACGCTATCCTCAGATTCCTCTCCAAGCACTTACCGCCACCGCCACCAAAAGGGTTCAGCAGGATATAATTCAACAGCTAAACTTGCGATCGCCTGATATTCATGTTGCTAGCTTCGATCGCCCCAATCTTCATTATGAAGTACAGCCTAAAGACCGCAATATCTACCATAGGCTGCTGCGGACTATTCGCTCGGAATCGGGTGCGGGGATAGTTTATTGTCTAAGTCGTCGTCGCGTCGAAGAAGTAGCGACTAAGCTCAAGCATGATGGTATCAATGCCCTACCCTATCATGCAGGATTATCAGACAAAGAAAGAAGTAGTAATCAAACTAGCTTTTTGCGGGATGATATCCAGGTAATTGTTGCCACTATTGCTTTTGGTATGGGTATTGATAAGCCTGATGTGCGGTTTGTTTTTCATTATGATCTACCCCGCAGTTTAGAAAGCTTTTACCAAGAATCAGGCAGGGCAGGCAGAGACGGCGAACTATCTAAGTCTATTTTGTTTTTTAGTTTGGGCGATCGCAAAAAAATTGAGTTTTTGATCGAACAAAAATCAGCTCAAAATGAACAAAAGATTGCTCTGCAACAGTTACGTCAGGTAATTAACTACGCCGAAGGTAATGATTGCCGTCGCACCATTATCCTGCGCTATTTTGGGGAAAGATATCCTGGAAATTGCGGTAAATGCGATAACTGTCTTAATCCTAAACCCATCGAAGACTGGACTGTAGAAGCTCAAAAGTTTCTCTCTTGTGTAGCTCGTTGTGAGGAAAAATTCGGTGTAAATCACATCGTCGATGTCTTAATAGGCTCACGCAAACAGAAAATCTATCAGTATGGACATCATTTATTATCTACCTACGGTATTGGCAAGGGTAGAACCGCCGATGAATGGCGAATGCTGGGGCGAAGTCTGGTTCATCAAGGTTTGGTAGGACAAACAACTGACGGTTATTCCGTACTCAAACTCAATAAACGCAGTTGGGAAGTTTTTCGTGGTCAACTAGCGGTAAAGATTGCCATTGACAAACAGCAAACTACAACTACAGCTACTTACAATCCTCGTAAAGAAGAAGCAGAATTACTGTTTGAAAAACTCAGAAAACTGCGTAAACAAATTGGCGATCGCAATTCTCTTGCACCCTATATGATTTTTGCCGATTCTAGTCTCAAGCTAATGGCACAATTACGCCCTAAAACTTTAACTGATTTTGCTAATTTATCAGGAGTTAACGAATATAAAGCCCAACAGTATGGCGATAGTTTTATTTCGGCAATTTTAGAGTTTAATGAGTTGCACAAACTACCCGTCAGCATTCCTTCAAAAAGCCAAATGACTACTCTAGAGCTACATCAGCAGGGTTTGAGCGTAGCTGAAATTGCCCAAAAACGCGGTTTTTCAACCTCAACAATTAACAATCACTTGAGTGAGCTATTGGAAATGAATCAGCCAGTAGCTCTAAATAAATTAGTTACAGCAGATAAACAACAAGCAATTATCAAAGCGATCGAGCAAATTGGAGATGCTAGTCTCAAAACTATTAAAGATAGCCTCACAGACGACTATAGTTACGAAGAAATCAAGCTAGTTCGAGGCTGGAAGCGAAGCTTAAAATGAAAAATGAGCCGAGAAATCAATCTGCAAGCTCATCTAACATACAAATGTATTATAAAAATTGCTCTTATATCTAATCAATCCCTAATTGATTACCACGCTTGTACTGCATATAAGCAGCAAAGAATAGTCCTGCCAAAGTAATAAAAACTAGACCTAGAACAATTCCCAGAAGTAAAGGTTCGATCACAGCGCATCTCCTTAAAAGTAAATTATTTAACTAACTAAAATATATCCTACGCTAATTCAACCATAGCTGTCACAGAGACTAGGTAGCAAACATAAGTTGAAATTATGTTTGTTTTCAGTTTGCTATCTATGATTAGATTTAGCTCTTAAGAAATTAAATGACTAACTTGCGTAGCTGATCTATAAGATTTTAGAATATTTGTTGAATCATAGTTAATATAAGTAAACATTCATCAATTCTTTAATATACATAAATATACATAGTGGATAATCAGTTAGTCCAATCTCAGGCTTGGCTAAACCGCCTATTTTTAATCATAGTGGCAGTAATGCTGACGATAGGCATCAGCATTCTGGGAATCCATTGGCAAAACGTTTCCAATCCTTATGCCCATGAGGTGTTGTCTTTAGAAGGTGATGCTTCTAAAGGCTTGGCAATGTTTCAAATTAATTGTGCAGGATGCCATAGTTTACAGGCAGATAGAAATGTAGGACCAAGATTAAAAAATATTTCCAAGCGAAAATCTCAGCGAGACTTGATCAGGCAAGTCACTAGTGGGCAAACTCCTCCCATGCCCAAATTTCAACCTAGTCGGCAAGAAATGGCAGATTTACTTAGCTATTTAAATCAGCTATAGCTTAAGTTTAAGTAAGAGCAAACAGCATCAGCCCTTACCTAAAAGAATTTAAAATCGCTCTACACTACCGAGGAAAATTGGTTCAACTCGGATAGCCAGTACGCTCTTTGGTCGAATAACCATATATTCTCCCTGAACGTTCTTAATTGGTACATTGACAAAATCCTCCGAATCTGATTTTGACATTAATTCCGTGCTATACCATTTTTGAAAATCTTGAACAGAAGTAAAGCGAACTTCTTCTTTATGACCACCAGAAATTAAAAGGTTAACTGCGTATTCGTCAGGCTTTCTCGGCATAGGAACTAGTTAAAAACTGCAATATTTATATATAGTTCCCATAAAGCTTAAGGGAAACGCTATTTATCCTAATATTTGACTTAACAAAAGTATTTTCTTAGCACTGGCATTAAAAAATAGCGCTCACAACTATGGCGATCGCTGAACTAAAAAGCGTTAACAGTAATCAGAATAAATTCAACGTTATTTAAAAAGGCTTATTCAAAGTAAAAAAATTAAAGCTAATCTTCAGGCTCAACGGTTTTACTAGGTGATGCCTCGTATAAAGCATCTAGCTTTGAGCGGGCATCATCTACAGATACCGATCTCATTACGAGTAATGGTTCTTCAATCACTTTACCTTGCTCATCTAATAGTTCTGGATGAACTTGTTTTTGTTGACGAAAATGATTGCTGTTTGAGCGATCGTAATTGGGAGGATAGAACTTTTGAGTATCTGCACTTAAAGTAATTAAACTACGTATGAGATTACTAACTGCCAAAAGGGCAATGACAGTAAATACCAGAATGTAAAGTAAATGCAACATAAGTTTTTTTTCCTAATAAACTCTTCTAGATGATCTTCAAAGTTATATCAATGAGTTTTTTTACTGTTGTTTGAGATTTGTCAGATATATTAAATGTTTAAGCTTGATTTTTAAATTTTCGTCGTTTTTGGGCTACATTCCAGCACTCAGCCACTAGCTGATGCCAGGGAAGCAGCATTCTTGAGTCAATACCTGCTGCACCATCTGTAGCCTGAAATAGCATTTGCGCCGTTTGAACTTCTTTTTGACTCTCAACAATTCTCTCTAATAATTGAGCTTGCTCTTGAGTAGAAAAAAAAGGCATTTGCTCTGATTCTAATAAAGTGCGCGATCGCTCAAACCAATATTGAAAATCTTCTAGAAGTGGCTCTAAAACCGTCTTGAGTAACTCTTTCTCATTGGGCTGTTGTCTTGACATTAAATTTAAATTAGCTTGTCATCTTAATGTTTATCTTAGCGGTTTTCATAAAATTTAATATAATTTCATTTTTTTATCATATATTTATCTCAACAGTTAAGGCAGTTAGAAAGTGTAAGAGCAGTTGAATTCAGATTAGACTTAAAATATAACGAGATTACTTGCGTCCTTTACAACAGCCGATGCCTGAAGCAGAACAAGCACAACAACCAATAAAATTACTCCGTACTAGTGAATCCGAATCTCTTAAAAAAATTCGCCACACCGCATCTCACATCATGGCAATGGCGGTGCAAAAGCTGTTTCCTAAAGCACAGGTAACCATAGGTCCTTGGACAGAAAATGGCTTTTATTACGATTTTGATAGTCCCGATCCCTTTACTGAAAAGGATTTGAAAAAAATCCGCAAGGAAATGATCAAAATTATCAATCGTAACCTACCTGTGATGCGAGAAGAAGTCAGCCGAGAAGAAGCTAAACAACGCATTGAAGCTCAAGGCGAACCCTACAAGTTAGAAATTTTAGATAGTATTCACGAGCCAATTACCATTTATCATTTAGGAGAAAAGTGGTGGGATCTCTGTGCAGGTCCTCATGTAGCCCACACTGGTGATATCGATCCTCAAGCGATCGCCCTAGAAAGCGTGGCAGGGGCATACTGGCGCGGAGACGAAACTAAGGCACAGCTACAGCGTATTTATGGTACTGCTTGGGAAACACCCGAACAGCTAGCCGAATATCAGCGTCGTAAGGAAGAAGCTCTAAAACGCGATCACCGCAAACTGGGTAAAGAACTAGGGTTATTTATCTTCTCTGATTTAGTAGGGGCAGGTTTACCTTTGTGGACTCCTAAAGGAACCATTTTGCGATCGCAATTGGAAGATTATCTCAAGCAAGAACAAATAAAGCGGGGTTATCTGCCTGTAGTTACGCCTCACCTGGGTAAAGTCGATTTATTTAAAATCTCAGGTCACTGGCAAAACTATCAAGAAGATATGTTCCCAATGATGGCAGAGGATGACGCAGCAGTAACAGCAGAACAAGGTTTTGTGCTTAAACCAATGAATTGTCCGTTTCATATCCAGATTTATCAAAGCGAATTGCGTTCTTATAAAGAATTACCTATACGACTGGCAGAATTTGGTACAGTTTATCGTTACGAACAGTCAGGGGAATTGGGCGGGTTAACCAGAGTTAGAGGCTTTACCGTTGATGACTCCCATTTATTTGTCACTCCAGAACAGTTAGATGATGAATTTTTGAAGGTAGTCGATTTGATTCTTGCTGTCTTTAAAAGTTTGCAATTGACCAAATTTAAAGCTCGACTTAGCTTTCGCGATCCAGAATCGGATAAATATATCGGTTCAGATGAAGCCTGGTCAAAAGCTGAAAACGCTATTCGTCGGGCAGTAGAACAGATGGAAATGAATCACTTTGAAGGTATTGGCGAAGCTGCTTTTTATGGACCTAAACTCGACTTTATCTTTGAAGATGCGTTGGGTAGAGAATGGCAGCTAGGCACAGTGCAGGTAGACTATAATTTGCCAGAACGCTTTGAACTAGAATATGTTGCCGAAGATGGCTCCCGTCAGCGTCCGATTATGATTCACCGTGCGCCCTTCGGTTCATTAGAAAGGCTAATTGGCATTTTAATTGAAGAATATGCAGGCGACTTTCCGCTTTGGCTTGCCCCTGTGCAGGTGCGACTATTACCCGTGAGAGATGCCCATTTTGACTATGTAAAAGAAGTCGCTGCTAAAATGCGAGAGGCAGGAATCCGCGCCGAAGCCGATACCAGTGGCGAACGTTTGGGCAAAATGATTCGTAATGCCGAGAAGCAAAAAATACCTGTAATGTCAGTGGTCGGAGATAAAGAGGTAGAAGATAATACCTTGAGTATTCGCACTCGTGCTTCTGGAGAATTAGGCGCGATCGCCCTAACCGAAGTTATTAGCAAGCTGACTCAGACAATTTCCGAACATTCTAATTTTTAGTGGACGTTAACAATAAGTAGAGGTCTCAAGCCTCTACTTATTGTTAAGCTGATGGTTGAAAGCTAGTTTAAGTGCAGCAATTTGGATACAGATGGTTTAATTGAGTCAGAGATTTATGTCTCAACTTCAAACGATTATCAAGTAAGCTACTTAATATTAATGAGCTTATTTTAAGTTATTGGGCTATTTTGTGAGCGCAAATATACATACATACAATATCGATGTCATATAGTCTTCATTTGCTGACAAATGCAGTAACGATATTTAGCTATTGGTCTAAAAAGACTAGCAATATAGTAGTGTGTAGCTTGCTTTGGTTTAATTTCGGCACCATAAAAGCTAATGCCAAAGATAATATTTTGGTAATTCATTCCTATCATCCCGAATTGTCTCAAACAAAACAGCAGCAAGAAGCGATCGCCCAGGGGTTTGCTGAAACAAATGATAAAATCAATGTTTTTTATGAGTATTTAGACGGGAAACGTTATTCAAATCCAAAACAAAAACAGGAATTCATCAATTACATTGGCAGAAAATACGCTACTGCTTCCCTTAATTTATTAATGGTGGTGGATGAGCCTAGCTTGCAACTAATATTAGAGCAACATGACCGCCTTTTTGCCAATCTTCCAGTCGTGTTTTTAGGTATAAATCATTTGCGACAGGAGTTACTAGACACTCCCTGGCTTACAGGAGTATTTGAGAACTACGCCACAATCGATACTATTTTAGAAGCTGCACGACAAACCTGGACAAATACCGTAATTGTGGTTAACGACACGACCGAAGCGGGAGAAGTAAATTTAGAGCAAATTAACGAACTAGAGGAAATTTCTAACAAGCATCTTCAGGTTGAGATGATTAACGATCTAAGTGTTGAAGATATTAATAATCGCTTAGGAAAATATCCTGATAATTTGCCAGTTGTTCTTTTGGGACAGCTACGCCAAAACAATTCCAGAGGCGACTTAATCGACCCTGAAGAAGACACTCAAATTATAAAGTCAAAAATTCCCAACCCTATCTACACTGACAATGCAGTTCGTTTGGGAAAAGGAGTGGTAGGGGGGAAAGTTTTTGATACGGACTATCATGCCAGACAAGCTGTAGAACTTGCTGAACAAATTTTGCAAGGAGTAAAGCCTAATGAGGTAGGTCCCATTTTTACAGGAAAAAACCGCTGGGTTTTTGATTATCGACAGTTGCAGAATTATAATATCAAGCTTGATTCGTTACCAGATGACAGTGAGTTGCTGTACGTTGAACCACCGTTTTATGTGAAATATAGAACCATAGTTGCCATAGTTGCGCTTGGCTTTCTTTCGAGTGTACTCACAATTATTTTGTTAAGCGAAAAAATGAGAAAGCGCGATATTGCTAACAAAATTCTTCAGGAAAATGAACAACGGTACAAAGATTTGGCTGAGGCAGGAGCAAATGTTTTTTGGGAACTAGATGACCAACTAAAATATTCGTATATATCTGGGGATATTCAGGATCTTTGTGGCTTAAAGCCTTCAGATCTATTGGGTCATTCTCCTCAATATTTACATCGTCGCAATTCTAAATTGGATGTAGATTGGGAACTTTTGCGACAACTTATCCAATTACGAGAGCCAATCAAGAACTTTACTTTTAGTCTACAAGATGAAAAGAATAAGGTAAGGATTTTTAAAATTAACGGTAATCCTTTATTCGATCAAGATTCTCGATTTTTAGGATATCGCGGTGTAAAGCAAGAAATCACCGCCGAAAGAAATCTATCTCAAAAAATTGCTTATCAAGCAACCTATGACGATTTGACGGGTCTATTAAATCGTCGTGAATTTAATGAAAAACTGAAATATTCTGTGCAAAAAGCGCATAAATACCACACTGAATCAGTTTTGTGCTACCTGGATTTAGATCGCTTCAAAATTGTCAACGATACTGCTGGACATTTAGTTGGCGATCGCCTGTTGTCAGAATTGGCACAGCTATTACAAAAGATGATACGCAAAGGAGACACCCTGGGTAGATTAGGGGGAGATGAATTTGGATTATTGCTAGAAGGTTGTTCTATCGTTGAAGCAGAGCAGATTTGTGAACAGTTAATCAGTTCCATCAATAACTATCGTCTCAAGTGGAAAAATGTTGAATTTGATGTGGGAGTCAGCGTTGGCATTGTTGGTATTTCCCATATTTCTACCGATGCAGCCGAAATTTTAAGTCGGGCGGATGTGGCTTGTTATCAGGCAAAAAATTTAGGTAGAGGTCGAGTTTATATTTTCGATAATAATCATCATAAAGTTAATCTAGAGCAAACTCAAATGGGACACATTGCTAATGTTTCTCAGGCAATTAAAGAAAATCGTTTTTATTTAGTTAAACAATTAATTAAGCCTTTAGTCGATGATGGTCAGCAACGTCAACATTATGAAATTTTGCTACGGCTCAAAGACTCTTCTGGCAAGTCTATTTACCCAGACCAATTTATTCCTGTAGCCGAACGCTATGGGGTAATTACCATTGTCGATCGCTGGGTTTTAGAAGCAACTTTAAACTCCTATGCAGAATACTTTGGCGATACACAAACGTTAGTTTCGATCAATTTATCTGGTGCCAGCATTAATGACGAAAGATTTACTAATTATGCGATCAATCTAATCAAGCAATCTCAAGTGCCTGGGGATTGTCTTTGTTTTGAAATCACTGAAACCGCAGCTATTGAACAAATTATCCATGCTCAAAAATTTATGTCGGCTATGAAAGATTTGGGAGTCAAATTTGCTTTGGATGATTTTGGCAGTGGTGTTTCTTCCTTTTCTTATCTCAAAAATTTACCCGTAGACTATCTAAAAATTGATGGCAGTTTAGTCAAAAATATTCTCAATGAAGAGTACAATCTCGCCATTGTTAATTCAATCAACGAAGTTGCTCATCTAATGGGCATTAAAACCATTGCCGAGTTTGTAGACAACAACCAAGTACTAGAACACTTGAAAAAAATTAGTGTTGACTACGCTCAAGGTTATTTTCTCGGCAAACCAGTGGCGATCGCATCTTAGGAAGTAAAAAGTAGAAAGTAAAAAGTGTTCGATTTTATGGCATTACGTTTTTAGATATTTTAAGAATCGATAATAGGTTTGATCTTGGTTAAATATGCCTGCCAAGCATTCATGGCTTCTGGGTTAGAGTTTACGCCCTTCTGTAATAAAATTACTCCTTGATTAAAGCCAATGACACCATATTCTCGGTTTTGGATAACTTGCTCAATTACCTGGGTGATGGCTTTAAGGTCAGTGCCATAGTTACTAAAAACTACCTGATAGCGTTCCATTATTCCCAAATCGGCAATAAGGTAGTCTACCTGATGAATTTCTTGGTTATCTCCTCTAATTTCTAGTCCAGGTAAGCGGATGACTTCTCTTCTACTTGAAACATGGGGAACGATAAAACTGGTTGCTGAAACACTAGCATTAGCAGGAATCTTAGCTAAAAGATTGTTAATATTCTGGCTGCGCTGCCATTGTTCAGGTGCAGAAATATAAACTAAGGGTTTAATTGAATCGGGTATTAAAAAATAAAAAGTCTGACTGGGGTTGGAAGTAACTGTAAAAAATAAAGATAGACAAATACAAAAGATCCAGAAACGACGAAACTGAGGACGAAGCTGGCGCGGTTTACATTGAGTAATTACTTTGTTGATGTTACCAAAACCCTGTCCAGCCCACCACAAAATTGAACCGTAAAATAAGCCAGGAGTAACGCTGATGGCGTAGCGAATGGAAATACTTAAAACTAAATCTCCCTGACTGAGAAACAATTGTAAAAGGGGGAAAATGGCGATCACCCAAGCAGCAGGAGCAACAACGGGTATAAAAGCTAAGGGCAACCATTGCCCCAGCAAATATTTTAGGGTGCTAAAAAAAGGTGTAAACAACTCCACCAAAAACTTTCCAGGATTAGTAACCATATTGAGAATAATCTCTAGGGTTGAAGCCTGATTTCCCTCAGCGTACTGCCCAAAGTTTTCAAGCATAAATCTTTGGGAAATATCGCTACTAAATAAAGGCATAATCAAATTAGTTACACCTAGCACATACAAAAAACTACCCAGACATACGCCTGAGCCAATTCGCGGATATCGCCGACTAAGAATTAAATAAACTCCAACACCAAATAAGGTAATCCCGCTATCTTCTCGCACTGCCAACATACAGATGGCAAAAATTGTAAACAGCCACCAGCAGCGTTTCTCCATCGCCAAGAGCAAACTAAACATAAACAGAGGAATTTGGGAAAGATCGTGAAAATTTCCCAGAGTTGGACCGACTACGGCATTAGCACCATAAAAACTAACGGTAATTAGAGTTGCGATCGCTGGTTTTAAGTATATTCTTGCCAGAGGATATAAAACCAATCCTGCTGCGGTGACAAAAATTACCTGTAAAACCGTAAGGGTGGCTGGATAAGGAAACAGATAGTAAATTGGCACCCAGAGCAATAAAGCAGGGGTAAAATGCTGTCCTAAGCGATGATAGCCCACATAGGGAACTTCTCCACTATGAATCACGTTAGTAGAGAGTTGAGAAGAAAGCGTACTTTGAAAAAAGTTGCCGTGAGTACCGTTCCAAAAAACCTGATTAAAAATTCCCTGATCGTAAGAAGAATAAAATGAACAATGACGATGTAGAGTTAAAGTCAGGGTAATAATAAAAAAAGCGATCGCGCAGTAAATAACAGTTTTTTTTTCAGAATCGATACTCAATTTAGAGAACATTACTTTGTTTATATTTACTATCTAGAATTGCTTGGCGATCGCTAATCACTGATTAAATTTGTAGCAAATCTTCCCCACAACTCAAAACAATCTTAACTTTTGATCTATTTAATCTATAAAATTCTGGCATTTTTAAAGTTCTATTTTAGAATAGAGAGGGCGGAGACAAAAGTTTCCGTTCACTCCTCACACCACAATCCGCTCGATAAATTATCGGGCGGTTTTCTATTTTAAGGTCAAACTATGCCTTATTTAGTTCAGCAAATGCCGATTTATTGCACCTAAAAACTATTATCTGGCTTTTAATCTTCTACTACTTTTGATATAAAGTCTTGTTGTTTTAGAATCATTAACCGTTGGCTATGGTAGAATTCTGTATTATTGAAAAGGTCTTTGTGGTAAATTAGGTTAATTAATAATGTCATCATCAGCTGCGCCAGTAACAGATGCAAGTTTTGCAGAAGAAGTTTTAGAAAGTTCCGTTCCCGTGCTAGTAGATTTTTGGGCTCCTTGGTGTGGTCCCTGTCGTATGGTTGCGCCAGTAGTAGACGAAATTGCCGAGCAATATGACGACCAAATTAAAGTAGTTAAATTAAATACAGACGAAAACCCCCAAGTTGCTAGTCAATATGGTATTCGCAGTATTCCTACCTTGATGATCTTCAAGGATGGTCAGCGAGTAGATATGGTAGTTGGAGCAGTCCCTAAAACTACTTTGGCAAATACGTTAGAAAAATATCTCTAATTTTTCTATTAAACATTATGTACATAGCTTCAGCAGATCTTATCTAAAGATTAAGCTGGGGCTAATTTTGTGTTTGCTCATATTTTTACTGACTTGAATGTCAAGCCATTTTTATCGCCACAATAAACTGGGGAAAAAAGTCTATTAGAATAAATTTATGACTTTATCTTCACCTAACGACTCAGAATTATTAAATCAGCAGCTAAAAGATTTGCTAGCAAGTCTCTCTAACCATCCTCATCGCCAATTAATCCAGCGAGCTTTGAGTGTACTAACCAGAATTGCCGAGGAGGACACAGAACGACCCGACTGGAAGATTTTAACTGCTTCTCTAGAAGATTTAGAGAAGGGATTCAAAAAGTTTTACCCCTATAGACACACCAGAAAAATTTCTATTTTTGGTTCTGCTCGAACTTTAAAAGAACAAGCAGAATACAAAATGGCAGCCGAGTTTGCCCGCTGTATGACCCAATCTGGATTTATGGTGATAACTGGGGCTGGGGGCGGAATTATGCAGGCAGGAAACGAGGGAGCTGGTAGAGATAATTCTTTTGGTCTTAATATCAGATTGCCTTTTGAACAGGGTGCAAATTCTGCTATTAAAGGGGATGATAAGTTAATCAACTTTAAATATTTTTTTACTCGCAAATTATTTTTCTTAAGAGAAAGTGATGCGATCGCTCTTTTTCCTGGCGGTTTTGGTACCCAAGATGAAGCTTTTGAAACTCTAACCCTCTGCCAAACAGGTAAATATGGCCCTGTACCTTTAGTTTTGGTCGACAAGCCTGGAGGAGATTACTGGTATTCTTGGAATAATTATATTTGCAAGCAGCTAAAGGCTAAAGGGTTAATTAGTCCAGAAGATACTAGTCTGTATACGATTACCGATGAATTAGACGTAGCTTGTCAAACTATTAAAGACTTTTACCGAGTATATCATTCTAGTCGCTATGTAGATAACCTCTTTGTGATGCGTCTAACGCTAGAATTACCTGATGAAAAAGTTGAAGAGCTAAATCAAGATTTTGCCGATATACTTAGTCAAGGCAAAATTACTAAGACTACTGCTCTTCCAGAAGAACAAAAAGACCAACAGACAATTAATTTACCGCGCTTGTGTTTTTACTTTAACCAAAAAAGCCTAGGTCGTTTACATCAGCTAATCGCTAAGATCAATCAGTATGAGGTTGTTTCGGATGCCACAGAACATCCAGAATTCAAATAAAGCAATTGTGTTACTAAATATAAAGTAAACAATAAAATCATATTATTAAGCTTTGTATGAATACTGTATTTAAATCTAAATACTTTCTTTATATTTCTCTGAAGTAAACTAGAATTTAGATTGTGGTTCAGAATTAACTACTGACCTACGACAACATAACCAGCTATTAGGTGAATTTAAATTGAATACTACACTATTGCGCCAAACCTGGAATTTAATTGAAACGACTAATGCTTCAGAACTTTTAGAAATAGGCGAAACAGAATTGGTACAGCGATTATTAAATCGTCTTGATGCTCAAAAACCTTTAGCCGATCAAGAACGCCTTACCTTAGTCAATTACCTTCACTCCAAAGTTGGCTTGATCAAGGATACTGCCGAGTCTCGCTTGGTGTCTGCCTGAATTGATAATTGATAACTGCCTTCAAGTTTTACGCCAAACTCGGTAACTCCAATTCAGTAGCCAAATGACTTGCCTAACTTTTGCTAATTGTAACTGAATGAGTTGATAGCGTTGGCGGACTAAGTATATATTATGTTGCCCTTGATAAACTACTTGGGGAGTGAATTTTAGTACAACACTAAAATAACTCTCGTAATTTACCATAATGGCAGTGATTCTAGCCAAAAGCAATCTTAATTGCCAGATTTTAATAGCTATATAAATATTAAGCAGTGTAATTGATAAATTAACCGCAACAATTAGAAATATCATTAATGCTTAAAATAGAGCCAGATTAATTTGATCAGTTAAACCCGAATGAAACTGCTGGTTCTGAGTAATGGTCATGGAGAAGATATAATTGCTGTTCGCATTATAGAACAATTACAAATTGTTACCAATAATCTAGAAATAGCAGCTTTACCTATTGTCGGACAAGGCTACGCTTATAACAAATTAAATATTCCCATTGCTGGTAGAGTACAGCAAATGCCTTCTGGTGGATTTATTTATATGGGAGGCAATCCTCTTTGGTCAGATGTGCGAGGTGGGTTAATTAACCTAACAATTGAACAGCTAAAGTTGGTGCGTAAATGGGGCAAAAAGGATACGGCAATCTTAGCAGTGGGAGATATTGTTCCCCTGCTATATGCTTGGTTGAGCAAAGCTAATTTTGCTTTTGTAGGTACGGCTAAATCCGAATATTATCTGCGTAACGAAACTGATTGGCTGGCTAAAACTTCCAACTTAGAGAAAAAATTCGGTTCGGTTTATTTACCTTGGGAGCGTTGGTTGATGAGTCGTAAGAATTGTAAGGCGGTGTTCCCAAGGGATAGTTTGACCACAGAGATTTTACAAAAATGGCCAATTCCTGCTTACGATTTGGGAAATCCGATGATGGATAAAATTACTCTAGAAATAAAACCCTCAAAATCAGAAAAACTCAGGGTATTATTATTAGCGGGTTCAAGAATGCCAGAGTCATTACGCAATTGGCAACAAATTTTGACCGCCTTGTTGACAGTCATCGAGGAGTTTCCAGCCGAAAAATTAGAGTTTTTAGGCGCGATCGCACCGGCACTAAATCTTAGAGTATTTATAGAAGTTGCAGTTACCTACGGCTGGGAAATAGTAGAAGAGAAATCTCAAACGGTAACTTTGACTAAAAGCAGCTGTGACCTAATTTTGAGCCAAGAAAACTATCAACAGTTTTTACAACAGTCAGATATGGCGATCGCCATGGCAGGCACAGCAACAGAGCAATTTGTTGGTTTAGGAAAGCCTGCGGTTATCATGCCAGGATCTGGGCCTCAATTTACCTATGCTTTTGCCGAAGCTCAATCGCGTTTGCTTGGTTGCTCAATTTTGATGGTAGACAATCCTCAACAAGTAGGAAAGGCGATCGCTCAGGTCATGAATAATCCACAACAGCTAATAAATATTGCTCTCAACGGTAAACGCCGTATGGGAAAAGCGGGTGCAGCCAAAAGAATTGCTCACTGTTTACAAAAAAAACTCTTAAAAATTTAAAATTAAAGATGACAAATCAATTACAGGGTTTAATCTTTGATGTTGATGGTACTTTAGCCAATACAGAAAGAGATGGGCATCGAGTAGCTTTTAATCAAGCGTTTGCAGAGGCGGGCTTAGATTGGCATTGGTCAGTAGAATTTTATGGTCAATTGCTGACAGTTTCAGGGGGAAAAGAAAGAATTGAGTTCTATTTGAGTCAGTATTTACCAGACTTTAAACCTAGTCAAAATATGACTGATTTTGTGGTACATCTTCACCAGCTTAAAAATAAATATTATCTAGCATTACTTCGCCAAGGAGCAATAAAACTCCGACCAGGAACAAAAAGAATTATTGAATCAGCTAGACAAAATGGTATTAGTCTGGCGATCGCAACTACATCTTCTTTGCCCAACGTAATTGCTTTGCTAGAGAAATATTTAGACTTAGATTGGTTTGAAACTATTGGCGCAGGAGATATGGTCGCTGCCAAAAAACCTGCTCCCGATATTTATAATTACATTATGGAGCAAATTTCGCTTCCTGCTCAAAATCTGCTAGTTTTTGAAGATTCTGATAACGGCTTAGAAGCAGCAACTAAAGCAGGATTAAAGACCATAGTGACTGTTAACAATTACACAAAACACCAAGATTTTGGCCAAGCAGCTTTGGTAGTCAGTGATTTAGGTGAACCAAATTCAGCGTGCCAGGTTATTCAAGGTGATTTTCACGCTAGCTATTTAGATATAGTTAATCTGCGCGCAATTTTATGAAACAAAAGCAAGAGTTCCCTTTAAAATAATAAAGTGTTTTAGCAGTCAGATGATTACGCACCCAAATTATTTGTCAACAAACCAGCAGCATCTTCAGAGGCAGAAGTTGCCGATGTTACAAGCAAAGCGTAGGAATTATTCTTAACAAAAATTATTGTTTTTAGTTGGCTGATTTCATTAAAGATTGAGGTAAGCAATAATTATGAGAATCTTAAGAAGGCATTAAATGAGGTGAGAAGATATACTCATCACCTTAGCTTGTGTTAACCTTAATATAATAGCTTTGAAACTTCATTTCCTAACGTCTAAATTGCATTGTAAAGGAATTAGTAAGTAATGTAGGAGTTAAAGCCTATAAGCCGTTTGTGGTATGCAAAGCGGTAGAGGCTTCTGTGCCTCTAGGCAAAGATGACAAAATAAGTAGTATTTAAGGTTTTCCTGAAGGAGTTGTTTATCCGATGGACTATATAGAACAATTACTTGACAAATTAAGAGACATAGCTCAAAAGCTAATCGAAATGTTGTTAGGACCAGAAGTTGAGCATGAAAAGGAAGCGATTCCTATTCCAGTTGATGATCGTCAACGCCGTCGTTATCGTTAATTAACTGTTGAAGCTTAACTGTATAACAAGCTGTGCCTGAAATAAGCGTACTAGTTCTGCACGGTCCTAACTTAAATTTGTTAGGGCTTCGTGAGCCTGAAATATACGGCTCGACTACTATAGGGCAAATTAACCAAGCTCTAGATGTAGATGCTAGAAAACTGCAGGTTAGCGTTGACTACTTGCAGTCTAACCATGAAGGTGTACTGGTAGATGCAATACATGATGCCAGACAAACACGCCAGGGAATTGTCATTAATGCAGGAGCTTACACTCACACCAGCGTGGCTATCCGAGATGCGATCGCAGCAGTGCAGATACCAACTGTAGAAGTTCATTTAAGCAACATTTACACCAGAGAAGAGTTTAGGCATTATTCTTATCTTGCACCAGTTGTAGTTGGTCAAATCAGCGGGTTTGGTGCAGATAGCTATCGTTTGGGGTTACAGGCTCTAGTTTATTACTTAAGTAATTGAGCTTTTTTCTGCTCTTTATAAAGTCTAATCAAGATGAATAGTTTGGTGCAGACAAGAGGATTTCAAAGCAGCATTTGCCACTTGCAAAGCATAAAGACTAGCTTGAGGTTCAATATATAAAGGTTGCTGGTTTAAGAGGCAATTCAAAACCATATCGGTATCTTGAGCAAATAAACCACGGCGAGGAGTAACAGGAATTGCTGTTTTATTTCCCTCCACGATTAAAGTTCCTTTTTCCCTTGTAAAGACGATAGAGCCTTTTTCGCCATAAATTTCCAAAAGGCGATCGCTTTGCCAAAAAACATCCCCTTTACCGTAGGTAATTTCTGCTACAACACCGCTATCAAAATTTAACTGAGCATTACACAAACAAGCAGTAAAGTAATCTGAACCTGGTATATCGCAATCCCAATAACGATTTTGACAAGCTACCGCTTTTACTATGCCAAACAAGTCGGTTAGGCGATGAATCCTCGATAATGCTGCTGCTAAAGGAAAACCAAACATGGCTCGATGATATTTCCAGCTACGGCTAACAGGATGTTCAGCACGAATCGTCGAGTAACGAGCGTAAAAAACTTTGCCTATTTGTGGCATACACTGTTTGACAGCTTGATGTAGTCCGCCAATAATTTCCATATGCTCGACATGGAGTAATTTTTGGTGAGCTTCAGCAAGTTCTATGATCTCTTGAGCTTCTTTGGCATCTAAAGCCAAAGGATATTCTACGACTACGTGCTTTTCTGCTAATATAGCTCCTTTGGCGATCGCTCCACAATCCCTATTAATAGTACAAACGAAAATTAGATCTAGTTCAGGCAAATCAATTAATCTTGTCCAAGAATCTACTGCTTTTACCGCAAAAGATTGGCAAAATTCTTTTAACCTTTCGGGGGTATTTCCTGTCACAGCTACTAATTCGGTGCGCTTGTCAGCTATTAAAGCCTCGGCTCTTTTTCTAGCAGCGTATCCAGTACCAACTATGCCAACTTTAAGTGGACGAAATACTTTTGTATACATATAAACAATATAAGCTTATTTATCTTTTACTCTAAGTACAAATCATCAATCATAGGTATAACTATAATTAATAGTTATTTTTGGGTAAAATTAAGATTCTTTTACCAATATTTTATTCCAAAAGAATGATTGCTATTTGGTAGTTTTGGGGTTTTTTGTAATTTTCGACTACCCGTGTTCTAACCATAGCTTCATAGATAAGAAAAACTTATTTTACAATATAGTAACAAATCTCATTGCTAATGCACGATCAATAATCAGTATTTTTCCCTTAGTATCAAACATGAGGCTTTTTGATCGAGGAAAAAACTTATTTTAATTAAATTATTAAAAAATAAGTGAGACTTCCTAATTAAGCACAAATTTATATATCACCTTGCAAAAGAGGAAAAAATACATGGCTAGCTATAACATTACTCTCAAAATGCCCGACGGCGAACAAACTATTGAAGTACCTGATGATGAATACATTCTTGACGTTGCTGAAGAACAAGGTTTAGATTTACCTTATTCTTGCCGTGCTGGTGCTTGTTCTACCTGCGCTGGTAAATTAGAGTCTGGTACTGTAGATCAATCCGATCAGTCTTTTCTGGACGACGATCAAATTGAAGCAGGATATGTTCTTACTTGTGTTGCATATCCTAGCTCTGACTGCACTATTACTACTCACCAAGAAGAAGAACTTTACTAAGCAGGTATTAAATTGTTTAGAGACGTTCTTTAATGGAGAGCGTCTCTTTTTAGTGTTTTTGGATTAATAGTTAAGCTTTTTTATCTTTGGTGACTCGATCAGGTTTTCTTTGGCTAATAATCTAACTTCTCTTTCCAAGAAAAAGTTAAGAAAAGTCAGTATGGTTGTCTTAACCCGAACTGAGGTTGATATAGGGTTCAAGCCCAAGCAGCCAGTGGCTATAGCCATAAGAATTGATTGCTGATAATTTAGGACCATAGTATGTTTGACAAGCTCTTTCGATAACTTCTTTAAAGCAGGCATCTTGTTGTTGATCGTCATTATTCTGAGTCAGTTCAAAAGCAATACTCCACCAGGGTTCATGGTTAATTTTTAGACAAGTCAATTCACTGGCTACACCCTGTTCTATTTTTTGCTTGCGCTTTTTGTCAACTCCAATCCAGTCTGTTTCTGAGATTAAATCATAGGCAGTAAAAGCAAAATCTCTTAATTCTTGTTCACCAAATTTACACCACTGTTCAACTTTGCCTTCACAGATAGGTGATTGGGCTGCATCCAAGCTTCGCGATCGCTTTTGATGTCCAAACCCATAAGTCCCAAATTCTTGTTGTCTCAGTTTTAATTCAGGATTACCCTGGCGCAATTTAAAGTTAACTTCATCACGATTTAAAGCACGGCATGAAAATCTGCCAATTTTATCTACAAAAGTTTTTTGTTGGTAAGCATACCAGTCTTTTCTAGTTTCTAGCTCTTCTAATAACCTTCCTGGACATTCAAGCCTAAACCAACGCTGCACAACTGCTGGTGGCACTCCTCTGACAAACCAGCGCACTTCTAAAGTAGTTTCCATATTTTTTACCCTGGTCTTAATGAGATAAATTGAATTATCGTCTATCTGCTTCTTCGACTACACCACCTTGACGATTAATGATTTCTCTAGCAAGGTTAATTTCTTCTGTAGTTCCTTTTACTACCAGCAAATATTTTTTTCCTTCACTGCGATCGCCGATGTCTGAATCAGATTGAGGAATGCTAGTACCACTTAGCCCAGAAATTAAACTTATTCCTACAGCACCAACTACTGCACCCATTATAGGAGCTAGATAATTTATAGTCTGAAAGTTTTTAAATGCTGCTAGCCCAACACCAGAAAAATTAGTCAGAACTAAGCTAATAGACAACCCAATCAAAGCTCCTAATACCGCCCCTGTAATCGCACCAGCTTGAAGATTAGCGATCGCGTTTGTGTCTTCTATTTTAATTGGTGGTTGAAAGTCTTCTGTTTCTAAAGTAATTTTTTCAGGCTCGATCCCTGCTTCTTCTAACTCAGTTTTGGTTGCGATCGCTGCTTGTTCGATCAAAAACTTTCCCCAGGTAGATTTTAATTGTTTAGATGCTGATGGCGATTGCTGAGACATATATTTAACTTATTTAAGAAATAAAACTTCTGACTTACTCTCATTGCAGAAGAATTATGTCTATCCTTCATCCTTCAAAAGATAGGTAATACAGTTTTGTAAACGAGATACTTCTTTTTGAAGGATTATGATAATTTGATTCACTCTCAAAATAATGGCGACCTTTTACGATTGGTTCAGACCATGCAGAAGGATTAGCTTTATATTCTTATCTAGAACCTAACGATAGTTTGATGGTTTTTTATGACTCTCCAGATCGACAAAGATTGAAAGAGAACAAACAAATTTTCGTTGATGTTTTTCGCATTTAGTTTTTGAATTAAGCATTAGGGCGAAATGCTCATTCAGAAAGAATTATTGAAAGGAACTGGCGATCGCTAATTCCTCTACTGTCTATCAACTTAAAAATGGTTTACTCCAAGATTATTTGATTCAACAGCTTGAAAATCCTTCTCTTAAAATGATTCTTGCGTAAGTTAAATATTGAAATTATTAAACGAGATCGCGATTAAAGAAGTAGAACTATTATTATTAAAGGTAAATCGAGTCTTACCGCAGGAAATTTACTTACCTGAAGTACCGATGACGATCGCCCTGCCCGACATTACCGTTAAAACCCAAATCTACGAAAGTGCCAATTCCCTCGTCTATCGGGCAGTTAGGCAAGCGGATAATACTGACATCATCCTCAAGGTTCTCAAACAAGACTATCCGACAAGTGCCGAACTAGTTCGCTACAAGCAAGAATACGAAATTACCCGCGCTCTCAATCTAGAAGGCGTTATCAAAGCCTATAGTCAACAAGACTATCAAAGTGATTATCTTAGAAGATTTTGGGGGAGAATCCTTACAAAAACTAAGGGAATTGAGAGAAATTGTTTGTCCCATGCCCTTAGCAGAATTTCTCCGTCTGGCGATCGCCATCACGGAAATCTTAGGTAGAATACACGCGGCTAATATTATCCACAAAGATATTAACCCCAGCAATATCGTTCTCAATCTCGATACTGGCGTTGTCAAATTCATTAACTTCGGAATTGCCACCCAATTTAGTCGCACCAATCCAACCTTCAAAAGCCCTCATCTGTTAGAAGGAACACTCGCCTACCTCTCTCCAGAGCAAACTGGACGTATGAATCGTCTGCTCGATTATCGCACCGATTTTTACTCCCTCGGTATAACATTCTATGAACTGCTTACTGGAAATTTGCCTTTTCGTGCCAACGACGTTTTGGAACTAGTCCACTGTCATATTGCCAAACAGCCACCTGCGCCTCATGTAATAAATGCAGAAATTCCCAAACCAGTTTCAGAGATTGTTCTCAAACTAATGGCAAAAAATGCAGAGGATCGCTATCAGAGTGCTTGGGGAATCAAAGCAGATCTAGAAACCTGTTTTCGCCTGTTCTCAGAAACAGGACGCATCGATCAAATTCAACTAGGTTGGCAAGACGTTTCAGGGCAGTTTCAAATTTCGCAAAAGCTTTACGGACGCGAAATAGAGAGCGAAACAATACTAGCAGCATTTGACAGGGTAGCGAGTTCGGGAAATAAAGAAATGATGCTGGTATCTGGCTATGCTGGAATCGGCAAATCAGCTTTGGTAAGGGAAATTTACAAGCCGATTACTGAAAAGCGCGGTTATTTTATTTCTGGTAAGTTCGACCAATTTCAGCGTAATATTCCCTATAGAATCCATTTGAGATCTTTTGGGCGATCGCGTAGAATCAAGGCAAAGTAGAGAAATTTAAGTAAGCTGGGGCAAGAAATGGGATATTCAAGCGATTTGACAGATAAAGAGTGGAAAATTATTGAGCCGTTGTTAT
>JBBSPC010000018.1:0-47186 GCA_038259125.1 Chroococcales cyanobacterium
AGATTTACCATTTTTGACTACATCTGTCGATTGGCAATAGGGACATTTTACTGCTATCCAAACCGTCATGATGATACTTGAACCTCAAACTTTTCTTACTTTGTTTATTTTACCTAATACACTTTTTTATTACACTACCGAAATACTCGCTCTTGAAAATTAACCTAACTGATCGAAAATAGAGAACATCGGTAAATACATAGATAGCAGTATTGTGCCTACCAAACCAGCGATACCTACCATCATGATCGGTTCAATCATAGTAGTCAAAGCTTTAACAGCCTGTTCAACCTCATCTTCATAAAATTCCGCCACTTTCTCCATCATGCCGTCTAGTTCACCAGTTTCTTCCCCGATACTAATCATTTGAATTGCTAGTGCGGGAAAAACGTTTTCTTTTTGAATAGCTAGTGAAATCATTCCTCCCTGTTGAATATCCGATTTTGCAGCCATTACAGCATTAATAATTACCTGATTTCCAATGGTGTTGCAGACAATATCAAAACACTGCAATACGGGAACACCAGAACGAGTTAAAGTACCAAAGACACGACAAAAACGGGCAACAGCGATTTTCTGGTTCAAGTCACCAAACAACGGCATTTTTAGCATAAAGCCATCAATTTGTACGCGACCCATAGGAGTTTTATAATAATTGCGAATTAAAAAACTAATGCCAACAAAGGCAACAATGGGAATCAGAACTTTCCAACTACGTAATACATCGCTAATGCCTAACATAACTCTAGTTAGAAGTGGCAATTCTGCCCCTAAACCTTCAAAAATTCCGCCGAATACAGGAATTAGGAAAATAGTCATCCCTAAAAAGGCAATTACGGCAAAAATTCCCACCGTAACGGGGTAAGCCATAGCTGATTTGATTTCATTCTGTAACTTTGCCATGTCTTCTAGCAACTTAGAAAGTCGCATCAGAACTTCATCGAGAACTCCACCAGCTTCTCCAGCCTCCACCATGTAGACATAAAGATCGTTGAAACACTCAGGGTACTTGCTCATCGACTCAGAGAGACTTATCCCTTGCTGTACCTCAGCACTGATGCCCAAAAGAGCTTTTTTTAATTTGACGTTGGGAGCTTGATCCGAGAGAATACCCAAGGCGCGAACGATTGCCACCCCAGCATTAACCATGACCGAAAACTGGCGGGAAAATACAGCTTTATCTTTAACTGTGACTTTGGCTAAAACCATTTCTAAGGCTGACAGGTCAATTTCCATACCAGATTTATTGACCTTGCCCACGGCAACGTATTTGTTTTTTAGTGCTAAACGGGCTTGTTCCGCAGAGGCTGCTTCGATCTTTTCTTTAAAGATTTTACCCGAACGATCTTTGACTTTGGCTACGAATACAGACATAGATAAACCAATAATTGAATTGCTAGTAGAAAAATAGTTAGTTAAATAATTTAGGTCAGCTTTTCCCAGCTAAAGCGAGTCTCTTCGCTTTAGCCTTAGTTAAGTATTAATTAATGACGCTTGGCATTTGCTGCCATCCCCATACCCGCAGCAGCACCTGCAAGACGCTGTAGTTCATCGGGTCGTGAACTCTTAGCTATTCCTTCTTCCATACTGACGATGCCTTTTTTAACTAGGTCAGCTAGAGCTTGTTCCATAGTTTGCATCTCCATTTTTGCTCCTGTTTGAATGGCAGAATAGACCATCGCTGCTTTTCCTTCGCGGATCAAATTGGCGATCGCTGGAGTAACGATCATGATTTCCTGTGCCATCACTCGTCCAAATTCTCCAGGCTTAGGACTTTTCTTTTTAACGAGGGTTTGACTAAAGACGGCAATTAAAGAATTAGACAGCATGGCGCGGATTTGCGCCTGTTGACCTGCGGG
This sequence comes from Chroococcales cyanobacterium, assembly GCA_038259125.1. Classification (GTDB taxonomy): domain Bacteria; phylum Cyanobacteriota; class Cyanobacteriia; order Cyanobacteriales; family Xenococcaceae; genus Waterburya. The sequence goes on from JBBSPC010000018.1 coordinate 1,860, forward strand.
AAAAACATCAATTATCCGATCTACTGTCCCCGAAGCAGAGTTGGTATGCAGGGTGCCAAATACCAAGTGACCCGTTTCGGCTGCGGAGATTGCCAGAGAAATTGTTTCCAAATCTCGCATCTCCCCTACCAGAATGATGTCTGGATCTTCCCGTAGTGCAGCTTTGAGGGCGTTGGCAAAACTTTTGGTATCTTCTCCCTTCTGTCGCTGGTGAAACAAACTTTTAACGTTATCAAAGACATATTCAATCGGGTCTTCTACCGTTAGAATATGCTCACCTCTGGTACGATTAATTAAATCTAGCATCGCTGCTAAGGTGGTAGTTTTCCCTGAGCCTGTTGGTCCTGTTACCAAAACAAGTCCCCTTGGTCTTTCGGTGGTGCGTCTAACTACATCAGGCAAACCTAACTGGTCGAAGTTAGGGATTTTAGAAGATAATGCCCGTAAACAAGCTGCATAGCAACCTCTTTCCTTGTAAACATTAACTCTAAAACGAGCCAGTCCTTTTACACCGTAAGAACAATCTAATTCCCAATGCTGCTCCAATTCTTTTCTTTGGTTGTTGTTGAGCATACTAAAAATCAACCTTTGGCACTCTTGAGGATTAAGATCTTCGCCAATAGGGGTTAATTTGCCACTGACCCGAAAATAAACTGGCGCACCAGCCTGGACGTGCATATCCGAGCCACCCATTTCTACCAGTTGTTCCATCAAGTCTTCAATCATCAAATCCATAATTCTTGCCTCATACAAAAAGATATATATTAAAAATGCGCGCCCTATTTATTTGACCTGAGTATGTTGGTTTTTTGATACCAGATCGTCAACGATTGAAATGGATTAAAACTCAGACCTAGTCGGTGAAAACCTGCTTACGCTTTCAGACAGAGAATAAATTCTCTGGCTGGCTGGCTATTTACTAAAGCGAGGGGTCATGCAATAAGGACAATCCAGCCACTCAGGCTGTAGTTCGGCACTACAGGTAAGACAAGTCAGGCTAGTTTTTTGCTTGGATTTTCGCTCTGCTTCCACGCCAGAATCGGTAAATGTTACCCGATCTACTTCTTCGAGGGTGGTTTCACCTTCTTTGACCAGGTTTAAGCTATATGCCAGGATAGTAATCATCCCCTCTTCTATTGCTACTTCTTTGATGCGATCGGTGTTTGCTCCTTGGTTAATTAAGCTTTCCAATCTTTCGGAATTTTTCATGACTTCGTAAACACCAACTCTGCCCTTGTAGCCCACCCCAGAACATTTAGGACAGATACTGCCATTGGCTTTTGCCTTAGACAATTGTTCTACATCCAGCTTATTGGCTTTGAAAAACGTAACTTCCTCTTCTGCTGCTGCGGATAATCCAAATCTAGATAACTCGGCGCGAGTCGGATTGTAGGCAATACGACATTCGCTACAGACTTTACGCATTAGTCTTTGAGCCAATACTCCTAGCAAAGCCCCAGAGATCATAAATGGCTCTACTCCCATTTCATCGAGACGAGCGATCGCACCAGCAGCATCATTGGTGTGTAGAGTAGTTAATACCAAGTGACCCGTAAGGGCAGCTTCAATCGCCGTTTTAGCGGTTTCTGAGTCTCTAGTCTCACCTACTAAGATTACGTCCGGATCTTGTCTTAAAAAAGCCCGTAGAATGGAGGCAAAGTTCATGCCTTTTTCGCGTATTACCTGTACTTGAGTAATCCCATCCAAGGAGTATTCAATCGGGTCTTCAGCAGTACAAATGTTAACGTCAGGACTATTTCTTTCTGCTAAAACGGAGTAAAGACTTGTAGATTTACCCGAACCAGTAGGTCCCGTTACCAAAATTAAACCGAAGGGACGTTTTGCCATGTCCCGAACTATTTCTAAAGTCGGTTCATGAGAAATCAGCTTATCAAGACCTAGCTGGGTAGCTGTGTTGTCTAAAATCCTGAGGACAACTTTTTCTCCGTAGCGACTGGGCAAGGTATTAACCCGAAAATCTACTTTTCGACCCTGAAACATACGGCGAATCTTACCATCCTGGGGTAAGCGTTTTTCGGCAATGTCTAGCTCTGCCATAATCTTGAAGCGAGCTACTACCGCAGGAATAATCTTTTTCGGCATCTTATCAAAAGGCTGCTGCAAAACGCTGTCCTTGCGATAACGAACTTTCAGACTATCTTCTTGAGGTTCAATGTGAATATCAGAAACCCCTTCTTGCAACGCTTTTGCCAGAATTTTGTTAACCAGGGTGATTATTGGTGCTGCCTGTGCCTCATTGGCAGCACCCAAATCATCAGCAAGCTCGTCCTCTGCATCTTGCAAATTAAACTCAAAATTGTCCAATTCTAAAGAAACATCAACGTCAACTTCTTTTTTCTTGGCGGTTTCTTTTTTAACCTGCTCGTCTAAAAATTGATCGATTAACTGCTGATAGTCAGCTTGGGTAATAACTAATCGTTTAACATTAATTTTTTTGGGTCGAAGAATACGGTTGAGATCGTCTTGAGCCTCCAAGTTTTCAGGGTCAACCATCGCTACCACGAGTGTTGCTGGTTCCTCTTCTTTTCTGATGGGGATCAATCGATAACGACGGCAAATATCTAAGGAAATTAAAGAATTGATTAATTCCCCCATTTGATTATTGTTGAGCTGGTCTGTTTCTAGCTCTAAATCTGCCGACTCTACGCCAAACAAAACCTTGAGTTCAAATAGATGATGTTTTTTATACTGACGTAATAAATCTGGTGGTAATTGTTTACCTGTAGCTGATTCCAGGATATCTACTAATGAACGACCCGATTTGCGACTTTCAGCCAAAGCCTTCTGCATTTCGTTGCCATCAATAAACCCTTTGGAAACCAATTGGTTTCCAAAAGGAGATAGATTGTTCCGTAGAGCGATCGCCCTAGTTTTTTTAGAAGAGGAAGAATAAGCCATAGAATGTAAAAAGATCTTAGTCACGTTATCTAGTGTTCCCCAAAGTTTTATTAAAATTTCAACTCACCTTGACAAAACATGATTTTGCTAGCTGATTTATAGATTTTTTGAGTTATTACTTTTAAGCTGCGTTATTCTGTTCATAGGGCTTAAGCTAGGCTAAATGAAAGAAACTGAACTTAAGTGCGATCGCTGATAAAGCAAAATGATCACCAAGAATCTCCCTAAATTTCACTAAAAACTATTAGTTTCCCCAAAGAATGCAATATCCTATATTTTGTATATGGAGAAATAAACATTCCTATGACTGAAGAGCAGAAGCAACCAGAAACAATTAACCAAAACATTGAAGTAACGACTTCAGACACCCCAGCAGATACTTTCGACGCTGCTCCAGAATCTATTGAGAAAAATTCTGTAGAGTCCACTGTTGAAACTGTAGAGTCTACAGAGGTCAACTTAGAACCAGAGAACCAATTTTCTGAAGAGCAGGCAGAGATATTTGCTGCTTTTCAACAAGAAAATGCCAATCTTAAAAATCTTTTAGACGAGAAAAGTCAACAGGCAGAACTAACAAAAGCGCAATACGCTCGATTAGCTGCTGATTTCGAGAATTTTCGCCGACGAACCACTAATGAAAAAGAAATTTTAGAAATACAGGCAAAAAAAAATGTAATTACCGAGTTACTTCCAGTAGTCGATAATTTTGAACGTGCCAGAACTCAACTTAAGCCAGAAACCGACGGTGAAAAGGCGATTCATACCAGCTATCAAGGCGTTTATAAGACTTTGGTAGAATGCCTCAAAAAAATGGGTGTATCGGCAATGCGTCCTGAGGGAAAAGAATTCGATCCCAATTTTCATGAAGCAATGTTGCGCGAACAAACCGATGAGTATCCAGAAGGAACTGTTATGGAGCAGTTGATGCGAGGATATGTTTTGGGGGATACAATTTTACGTCATGCCATGGTTAAAGTTGCTGTTCCTAAAGATCCTGTGATAACTTCGGAAGAGAAAAATACAGAAGAACAGGAAAACAACGGTTAAGAAATTTTAGGATACCAAATATTTTAAGTATTTTAAAATTTTAGACTAGGCTTAGGATAAGTAGCTTCGGTATAGGGAAATGCCGATATTGCTCTCTAATTTGCTGTTAACTTCTGATAACCCTATAGAAAAATGAAAGTTACTGCCTAAGCACTATGGCAAAAGTTATCGGTATTGACCTTGGAACTACCAACAGTTGCGTTGCTGTGCTTGAAGGAGGAAAGCCTGTAGTAATTGCCAACTCAGAAGGTGCGCGAACAACACCGAGTATGGTGGCATTTGCCAAAGGCGACACTCGTTTAGTTGGTCAACTAGCAAAAAGACAATCAGTTACTAATGCTAAAAATACTGTTCACAGTATTAAGCGTTTTATTGGTCGTCGCTGGGAAGATACAGAAGAAGAGCGATCGCGTACTCCATATAAATGTATTTCTGGTCGAGATGGTACTGTTGATGTTCAAATTAACAACCATCAGTATACTCCCCAAGAAATTTCGGCTATGATTTTGCAGAAATTAAAAGCAGATGCCGAGAGTTTCCTAGGAGAACCCGTGACTGAGGTAGTTATTACTGTTCCTGCTTACTTTACCGATGCTCAAAGACAGGCAACAAAGGACGCAGGAACTATCGCTGGCTTAGACGTTTTGCGCATTGTTAATGAACCAACAGCAGCAGCCTTGGCTTATGGTCTAGATAAACAAGACCGAGAAGAAAACATCTTAGTCTTTGACCTGGGTGGCGGTACTTTTGATGTTTCGGTTTTGCAACTGGGAAATGGCGTTTTTGAAGTTAAAGCAACTTCAGGCAACAATCATTTGGGTGGAGATGACTTTGATAATGTTATTGTCCGTTGGATGATCAAAACTTTTTATAGTCAGGAAGAAATTGACCTAAGAACTGACAAAATGGCATTGCAGCGGATGCGAGAAGCTGCTGAAAAAGCCAAAATTGAGCTTTCGGTTGCGCCTACAACTTCCATAAATCTGCCATTTATCACGGCGGATGAAACTGGACCAAAACATATTGAAATGGAGTTGAGTCGGGCAAAATTTGAGGAATTAGCTAAAGATCTAATTCAAAAAACTTTAGATCCTGTTAGACGAGCCTTAAAAGATGCAGATTCCAAGCCTAGTGAGATAGATCGCATTATCCTAGTAGGTGGCTCAACTCGCATTCCTGCTGTACAACAAGCAATTCAAACCATCTTTGAAGGAATGCAGATCGATAGATCTGTTAATCCAGATGAGGCAGTAGCTGCTGGTGCTGCAATTCAAGCAGGGGTGCTAGGTGGAGAAATAGAAGATGTTTTGCTCTTAGACATTACTCCTCTCTCTTTAGGGATTGAAACGTTAGGGGAGGTCTTTACTAAAATTATCGAAAGAAACACTACTGTACCGACAAGCAAGTCTCAAGTTTTTTCTACTGCTGCTGATGGTCAAACAAGCGTCGAAATTCATGTGCTTCAGGGTGAAAGAGCCATGGCAAAAGATAACAAAAGCCTAGGTAAATTCTTATTAACGGGCATTCCTGTTGCTCCTAGAGGAATGCCCCAAATAGAAGTTGCTTTTGAAATTGACGTTAACGGAATTTTGCAGGTTGCGGCACAAGATAAAGGCACGGGTAAGCAACAAGGTATTACTATTAGTAATACTGGAGGCTTAAGTTCTAATGAAGTTGAACGAATGCGCCTAGAGGCAGATAATTATGCTGAACAAGACCGCCGCAATATTGAGTTGGTTAACTTGAAAAATCAAGCTGAAAATCTTATCTATAACTACGAATCAACTTTAAGCGAACAAGGAGATCTAATTCGTGATGAATTAAAGGTAAAAATTGCTAGAATTACCGAAGAATTTAAGATAGCCTGTAATAATCCCAACACAACTATCAAAAATGTCAGCAGTATTTTAGAAAACTTGCGTCAAACTCTACTAGAAGTTGGAACAGATGTCTATCAACAAAAGAATTCTGACTTAGATGATTCATTTACATTTGATGATGATGATTTTGCTGATGCTAAAACTGAAATGGATATTTCACAAGATAATAGCGTCAAGGCAGTAGTTAGCGTATCCAACGATGCCAACATTGAAGGCGGTGCTGGTTTAGGTCTTGATGATGATGATTATGAAGCAGTTGACTAGTACCACTTCGCTCTTTGTAGCAAGTTAAATATCGCTACTAGCTTCAAGTTAAATCAATGGTTACTCTATTTACGCCCAGGTCTACTAGCCAAATAATAAGTAAGATTGTAAATAATCAAGTTTGGCTTGCTTGGCTGGAAGTAAACAACTCTTAGTAGTAACCGTACTATGTTTTCTGGTTCTGATTTTGCTAAAGTACAATCAACAAACCATAGGAAAAAATTAAGATTTTATGGCAGGGGACTACTATCAAATTCTGGGCGTATCCCAAGATGTAGATAAAGAGGAATTAAAGCGTGCTTATCGTCGTCTGGCTCGCCAGTATCATCCCGATGTCAACAAAGAACCGGGAGCAGAAGAAAAGTTTAAAGAAATTAGTCGCGCCTATGAGGTTCTTTCTGAACCTGAAACTCGCGCCAGATACGATCGCTTTGGCGAAGCTGGCGTAGGTGGTGCAGCAGGGGCATCAGGATACGATTACGGTGATATGGGCGGTTTTGCCGATATCTTTGAAACTATCTTTAGTGGATTTGGCGGTGGCGTTGGTACTAGCCCAGGTCAATCTCGTCGTCGTAATGGTCCGGCAAGAGGAGACGATCTACGACTAGACTTAAAGCTGGACTTCCGAGAGGCTGTCTTTGGTGGCGAAAAGCAAATAAAAATTCCTCATTTAGAATCATGTAACACCTGCAACGGTACGGGAGCTAAACCAGGTACAGGCGTTAAAACTTGTGGTACTTGTGGCGGTAGCGGTCAGGTACGTCGTGCAACTCGCACTCCTTTTGGTAGTTTTGCTCAGGTTGCAGCTTGTACCACCTGTAACGGTACGGGGCAAGTAATTGAGGAAAAATGTAATACTTGTCATGGTGCAGGTCGTCAACAAGAAACCAAAAAGCTAAAAATTACTATTCCCCCTGGCGTGGACAATGGAACTCGCCTGAGAGTTTCTGGGGAAGGAGACGCTGGAGTTCGTAGCGGTACACCAGGTGACCTATACGTATACTTGTTTGTTGAATCTGACAAAGAGTTTATCAGAGAAGGAATTAACATCAGGTCAGAACTTACCGTCAGCTATCTTCAGGCAATTTTGGGCTGTAGTCTAAATATAAATACTGTTGATGGCAAAGAAGAATTAATCATACCAGCAGGAACTCAACCTAATACTGTGCTGACTTTAGAAAATAAAGGCGTACCCAAATTAGGTAATCCTGTCAGTAGAGGAAATCACTTGATTACAGTTAAGATAGATATTCCAACTAAGCTCAACTCTGAAGAAAGGGAACTATTAGAAAAGTTAGCCACCGTTAGAGGCGAAGCTACAGGTAAAGGTAGCAAAGAGGGCTTTTTGGGAGGTTTATTCCAAAAATGAACCCTGTTGACCCTTCAAAAGGTGCGGATAATGCTACCTCCAAAGAGGCTGATGCTCATCTAGATTTGCGTGGTACTCCCTGTCCGATTAATTTTGTGCGAACTAAGCTTCGTTTAGAACAAATGTCCCCTGGTTCTTTATTAGAAGTTTGGCTCGATTCTGGTGAGCCGATTGAACAAGTTCCAGACAGCCTAAAGATGGAAGGCTATCATTTAGAAGCTATTGATGAGCGTCATGACTTTTTTTCATTATTAGTTCGTCGTCCAACAAAATCGTGAAGGATGGAGATTTAGACGGCGCAGTTGAGATCGAGCTTAGTCGCTCAAGCCAATATACAGATACTAGTAGTCAAATCATCGGCACTGTAGTTGCTGTTCAGGCGAACTTTTACCATGTCAAGCTAGAAAATAATGACATGGCTCAATTTTTGCTGTGTACTCGTCGGACTCGGCTCAAAAAAATTGGGCAAAAAGTAATGGTTGGCGATCGCATTATCGTCGAAGAACCAGATTGGCAAGATGCTAGAGGAGCAATCGCTCAAGTTATTCCTCGCACCACCGAACTACAGCGTCCTCCTGTTGCCAATGCCCAGAGCATTTTACTAGTATTTGCGGTTGAAGAACCTACTTTAGATCCCTGGCAGCTAAGTCGCTTTTTAGTTAAAGCGGAATCTACTGCTTTAAATTTATGTTTGTGTCTCAATAAATGCGATTTGATTACCCAGTTGCAGCAGCAAAAGTGGCACAAACGTCTTGAGCAATGGGGTTATCAGGCAAACTATATTAGCGTTCAGCAGCAGTCTGGCATCAGTGAGCTATTAGAACACCTGAAGGGAATTATTACTGTGGTAGCAGGTCCAAGTGGTGTCGGAAAATCAAGCTTAATTGATACTTTAATCCCCGCTGTTAATCTCAGGATTGGTGAAGTCTCAGGCAAGTTACAGCGAGGTCGTCATACTACCCGCCATGTAGAGTTATTTGAGCTTCCTGGAGGTGGTTTGTTGGCAGATAGCCCAGGCTTCAACCAGCCAGATTTAGACTGCCTTCCTCAAAATTTAGCTCAATATTTCCCCGAAGCCAGAGCTAGACTACAGACAAAAAGCTGTCAGTTTAGTGATTGTCTGCATCGAGATGAACCAAATTGCGCAGTTAGAGGAGATTGGGAACGTTATGAATATTATCTTGATTTTTTAGATAAGGCGATCGCTCGCCAAGATATCTTAGATCAACAGCCAGATCGAGAGTCTAACCTAAAACTGAAGGTCAAAAGAGCAGGAAAAAGCCATTACGAACCAAAATTAGAAATTAAGAAATATCGTCGTACCTCTCGCAAAACGAAACATCAAAATCTACAAGATGTTTACGATCGACAGTTACAAGAAGAAATAGAAGATGAGAATTAACTAAGTGATTATCAATTTAAGTCAATATGCAAACTACTTCTGAATATATCTGCGCTTTTTGTGGCGAGTCTAATAGTATTTTCATCGATCTAAGCGCGGGAATGCAGCAGTCTTATACCGAAGATTGCCAAGTGTGTTGTCGTCCTAATGTTTTATATATTTATGTTGATGAAGATACTTTAGATGTTGAAATTAACAGCGATTATGAAGAATAAGATTTAAGTAATTTCATTTAAGTAATTTTTATTAAGTTGGCAACTATATTTTTAAACTAAGAAAAAATACTTAGCTGTAAATGTAAAAATACTGAGATTAACTTTAAATATTAGTTTACCTCTTGTTTAAATTTAGGTAGACCTTCGGATGCCTATTAGCTGACAAGCACCTAATATTTAGAACAGAAAGCTACAAAATAAAAAGTAAATCAAACATACAAAATATTATTTTTGATTTACTTTAAATAAACCAAAAGCTAGAAGTTGCTCAAAAGTTTTTTCTGAACAATTTCGTAATTAGCTAAGGCTCAGTTTATTTTGTAATTAAAAAAGAAAATGCGGTCAAATATATTTAGTCTGCAAACTAATAAATTTCACCGCAAATGTTTAATGAATTGTTTTGTGATTCTTATGGCTAAAGATTCTAACACAGATGCTGCCGATCGAGCAAGAAGTAGCCAAGATCGATTAGATCTTACTAACGCAGAATGGGTGCAAATTGCCCCAGATAAAGTAGTAGTAGCTACTGTTGAGCGTGCTTGGTTATATCAACCTCGTTCTGCTGACGATCGCTTTGCTCAATCAATGGAAGGTGCTGGTAGTTTTGCTACCACTCGGAAGTTATTAGATACGGCGATCGCTGTTGCTAAGTATGCAGTCAAGTCTGAACTTAGACCACCTGCGTTGAGTTCTATTCGCTGGATTTGGCGATTGACTGGTGCTTATCACCTGACTTCTACTGTCCCAAATTTAATGAGAGATGCAGCTAGAGGCTTTGCTGCTAATAGGCGTTTTGAATTAGAAAAGTGGGCTTTAGAAAAAGCTGAAGAGGAAACAGGTCATGATCGCCTAGCTTTGCTCGATATTCAGTCCTTGGGATACGATGCTGAAGCTGTGGTTGAGACTCTTGTTCCTCCTGCTGCTGTTGCTTTGATGGATTATTTTACTCGTAGTGCCAAAGATAGCAATCCAATCGATTGTGTGGGCTACACCTACACAATGGAACGTTTATCTTTGGGCATTGAAGAGGATTATATCCAAAAGGTTGAAGCTTTGCTTCCAACTCAGACCAATGCTACTCGCTGTCTGCGCGTACATAGTTCCGTTGGCGCGGATGCTGAACACGCAGTAGAAAATGTTTCACTGGTAGCAGGGCTTACTGCTTCTGAACGAACTCGTGTGGCAAGAGCTTGTTATGAAACTGCACTTATGTGTTTTAGTCCACCACCTGGAGGCTATATTTCTGATCTTGAGCTTCAGCAAACCCTAGAATCATTAAAGCTTAATTAATTCTATTAGCTGAAAGTTGATTTAAGCCTACTCACAAAATAATTCATCAACCAAGAACAAACAGTTTTTGGTACATATCAACAACTAAAAATTCACGGAGAAGGAATATGAATACTGCAACAGCTACTCAAATCAAACACGTTGAAAATATTCTAGAAGTTTTGAAGCAATTTGGCATCGAAATTGATCTAGATAATATCTTGGCTAAAGAGTTTGAAGCAGGATTATCTAGTGATATTAGCAACTGCATTTAGATTTTAAGACTTGCATATCACTCAGAAAAATGCACTTCTTTCGCTTTTCATTAACTAAAAGTTCACGGAGAAGGAATATGAATACTGCAACAGCTACTCAAATCAAACACGTTGAAAATACTCTAGAAGTTTTGAAGCAATTTGGCATCGAAATTGATCTAGATAATATCTTGGCTAAAGAGTTTGAAGCAGGATTATCTAGTGATGTTAGCAACTGCATTTAGATTTTAAGCACTTGCATATCACTCAGAAAAATGCACTTTTTTCGCTTTTCATTTATTTATAGGCAATGCCTGTTAAAGGCTTAAAACTTTACCTCATTAAGTCAAAATAAGCTTAGTGAGGTATTAATTTTGCTTCTTCAAATTTTTTCTTTAGTTAAATTGTTCTGATAAAGTAGATTTACTCGCGATCGCTGTTGCTTCATCCAGATGTTTAATCAGTGTTTTTTGGGGTAATGCGCCTTGGATATGCTGCCAGGGAAGAATTTGCTTACCTGAATCCCAATGATCGTGAACATAGTAATCTAAGGTGGGTATTTGCCCTCGCAGTTGTTTAAAGGCTCGTTTGTAGCTGCCTACAGAGTCACCATATTCTCTGGTTAATTGGAGCAGCTTTCCTAAACGGCGATCGCCACGAGAAATCAAAGCCTGAATTACTGACCAATTATAGCTTTCAGGACGAAAATCAATACCCTGTTGGCGTAGATTTTTCTCTAGATATTTAAGTCTTTTCTTGGCTTGGGGATTAACTCCAAACCATTGAAAGGGAGTGTGAGATTTTGGTACAAAAGTGCTGCATCCTAAAGTTAGACGTAAACCAGGAACAGCTTTTTTAATTGCCGACATCATAGACACAGTTGCTTCTACATCAGCCATATCTTCCCCTGGAATACCAACCATTCCGTAAAGCTTGAGAGCTTTTAAGCCTCCTGCTTTGGCGTTGATAGCTGCTTGAATGATTTCGTCGTTAGTGAGTTTTTTATTGACGATCTGTCTAACTTTTTCTGAACCACTTTCTACAGCAATGGTAATTGAACGAGTACCACGGTTTGCTAAAGTAGCAGCCAGCTTTTGGGTAACGGTGTTGGTACGTACTGAAGCAATACTAAGACGCACATCTTCATATTGAGGCTGAGATAAATAATCTAAGATGGCTGCAAATTCTGGATGCTGGGTTACAGATGCGCCTAATAAACCCAAACGCTTAGTAACTTGCAAACCTTTTTCAATGGCAGGAATTAAAGAGTCATTTAAAGATGCCGTACGAAATGGCAAAGTCAAATAGCTAGCCAAACAGAAGCGACACATTTCAGGACAACTGCGGACAACTTCCACCATGTAAATATTTTCCCAGGCTGCCTTTTCCGTAACTACGGTAGAAGCCGAGAGAGTATTGCCACGATAAGTTTGTTTTTCAACTGCTGCGGGAATGTCAGGATCGATAGGTGCGATCGCCTTGATTTCGCCATCAGGGTTCTGATAAGTTACTGTATATAAGCTAGGAATATAAATACCTGGGACTTGGGCTAAGTGCTTGAGCTTAGTTTGGCGGTCTGCGTTTCTTACCTGTTGATAAGCATCAATAAAGCTATCGAGTAAATTCTCTCCATCTCCTAGCAAAATTACATCAAAGAAATCGGCAAAGGGTTCAGGATTAGCGGTTAAAACAGTTCCCCCTCCGAATACTAAAGGATGATCATTTTGTCTATCAATGCTCTCAAGAGGAATATCTAAAGTCTCTAATAGATTAAAAATATTAACATAGTCTAGTTCCCAAGATACTGAAAAACCAAGTAATTCAGGGTTTCTGGGTAGGGTTTCACTCAGATCGGTAAACAAGCGACTGACATCAACATCAGAACGCATTGCCAAAGTCGCCCAAACGATTTGAAAACCCAAACTAGTAATACCAATGGTGTATTCATTAGGAAAAGCAAAAATAGCGGGAATAGCGTTGGTCTCTAGAGTTGCAGGAGTAAATAGCAGACGTTCTTGTTGAAATACAGTCACAGATTATTAATTGGTTGGCTTTGGTTGTAGCTTAGATATGCACCTATTTTAATTATCTATCCCTTTAGGGTCAGGTTGCAGAAATTCTCAGTATTTTTAAAAATTACAATCACCTCTTAATAGCCATTTAAGCTGATGTGCATTTAAACTGCACTTTTTTAAATTGGTAAATAAATCTTAAAATCCTCTCCCCGTCTCCCCGTCTCCCCGTCTCCCCGTCTCCGTGTCCCCTCGTCAACTTTAATAAGTAAGTTAAATACCTGACAGCTTAACCATCTCATTAATAATCAGAGATGGTCTTTCAGTATGTTGTGTATATTTCTAATCGTGTTTTTAACTATTTTTTCTGGCTTTTAACTGCATCCGAATATCGGCGTGAACTTCTTTAGTAATCGGATAGAAATAGGTCAAAACTAAACCAATAATTAGAAACACTGTAGGCAAAGGCGCGATCGCAATACGGATTGCTAACAAAGCACTGTCTGGCTGCACAGGAATAGGTTGTCCTGGTATTCGGGCAATAAAACCAGAGAATTCTAAAGCTTGTCCGACTAAAAATAATGCTAAGGCTAAACCAAGTTTTTGCAGCAACACCATGAAACTGTAAAAAACTCCTTCCCTTCTTTGTCCCGTATTTAGTTCATCTAAATCCACCACATCGGGAATCATTGACCAAGGAATAAGATAAGCCACAGAGACACCAAAACCAGCCATGATCGCCAAGATATAAAGCTCTCTAGTCTGACCAGGCTGAATCAAGAATAAGCCTGCTTGAGCAACGATCCAAACAACCATCCCTAAATAATAAACAGCTTTTTTACCCAGCTTGTCGCTGACAAACTTCCAGAAAAACAACATGACTAAGGCTGTTCCCTGTACGGCGATCGCAAATGCCGGAAAAGCAGCTTCATCCATTCCCATCCAACTGACAACATAGTAAATCAGAATTGAAGCGGTTAGCTGCACTCCCAACCAAGAACATAAGTAGATGCCAATTACATATAAAAATGCTTTATTGGCAAATGCCACCTTTAGTTGTTCTCGAATAGGAATAGTAGGAACACTATTAGCCAAATTTCTTGCTTCAACTGCCTCGCGGCTACTTAGATGAGATTCAGTTTTAGCTAAAATTAGGGTTATGCCAAAGCCAATAAACTGTAAACCAAATAGGATACTGGCAATTCCTAGAACGCTAATTCCTGTCGTACTCGTACTACTAGCTATTTGGCTGATACCATAAACAAGTCCTAATACCCCAACCGCAGTTAAAATAAAGCCGAGTATTTTTTTTCCTTGCTGTTGCAAAAGGGGTGCTGCGCCTCGTTCTTGAATCCGAAAGGTACACCAAAATAAGGCAACCATCGAGATTAAACTAGAAACTCCTCCCAAAATTAGATATTGTTGCTTGGGATCGTCAGAATAAACTTTAAAAATAACCGTCGCTAAAATTAAAGATAAAATACTCCCGCCAATGGAAAAGGCAAAGCGGAAACTATTTAAGCTGGTTCGTTCATCGTAGTCTTGAGTTAGTTCGGGAGTTAGTGCCGTATAAGGTAAATTTACTGCCGTATAAGCTATGTTAAACAGCGTTGCTACGACTACATAATAGACAAACAGTCCCCAATTATTGACGTTAGGATCTTCGCTAAATGTAGGTACAATCCATTGCAAAAAAAAGAAAATTCCAAAGGGAATTGCCCCAAATAGCATCCAGGGTATACGTCTTCCCCATCTGGTACGAGTGCGATCGCTTAATATTCCGGCAATGGGATCGTTAATCGCATCTCCAACTTTACCAATTGCCAAAATGCTTCCTGCTAAACCCGCAGGTAATCCAGCAACATTAGTAAAGAAATATAACAAGAAAAATACTAAAATATTAGCCGTGATGGCTGGTCCCATATCCCCAGCACCATATGCCAACTTGGTAGTAAAGTTGAGCTTTTCTCGATCTATCGACTTCTCGCTGATGTCCAATTATTTTAAATTCCTATTTTTATGACAGATTTACATATAACATGGTCAGAATATCATCATAAAATCGAAACTTTAGCTGTCAAGATCTATCAGTCAGATTGGCAGTTTAATCAAATTGTTTGCCTGGCAAAAGGTGGCTTAAGAGTGGGAGATATTCTTTGTCGGCTATATGACCAACCATTAGCTATTCTCTCTACTGCTTCTTATGGCGGAGAAAATAATCAACAGCGTGGTCAAATTAAGTTTTCTGAACATCTTTCGACAATTCAACCTTTAGGCGATCGCATTTTACTGGTGGATGATTTGGTTGACTCTGGGGTTAGTTTAGCCGAATCTTTGAACTGGCTGACTATAAAATACGGTGCCAACATAATAGATATTCGTACTGCTGTAATTTGGTACAAAAGTACGTCGATAGAAATACCTGATTATTATGTTGACTATCTTCGGGGTAATCCTTGGATTCATCAACCATTTGAAAAGTATGAACAAACCAATATTACTAGTCTTGCTGCTCAGTTTAATAAAGTTAAGATAAACTAAATACGCTGAATTACGGAAAAGTTCATCAAAACTTTAAAATAAATAAGTCAAATTAGTTGAAAAAACTAGTATATTTACTGAAGACAGAAAGTTAAGTTTACAATTAATCTATATTTTAGTTATAAAGACTTAAATTGCTCGTAAAATAAAAAAATTAGGAGCGTTGTCAGCCAAACAACACCCCTAATACCAACCATATAGAACCGTTAAGCAATATTTGAGCCGAGTCGTAAATCGCTCTAAGAGTTACTAGTGTCAGCTAGAACTCTTGCTGTTGATGAGTCTATAATATTCTCTATTTTAAGCCGATCTCCAAACTTTATCATTCTCCTGAAAAGTTATAAAGATATTTAGGGATTTGAACTATAGACCGCCACGAAGGTTGGGCTAATGTTAAGTTTTTTAAACTTTTGCCAAAAGCACATTCTTAAATATCTGCTTTTGGCTTTTGCCTCAAGATTTTCCACGAAGCTATAAAAAAAAATTTAGAGGTGTCGTTAGGCAAACAACGCCCCCAACATAATTATTATAGAACTGTTAAGCAATATCTTAATCGAGTCGTAAATTGAGAATTAGCTAGCTCGAAGTAATTTAAAGTAAACTTTATTCTCTATTCAACGACGATTATACGTTTAATAAAAACTTGATATTTCTCTGGTCTGCCATAAATTTACATTTTTTTGCAATTAAAAAAATCAAAACAAACTTAATTGCGTAGGATGGGGATCGAGTTTATTCCATGGTAAAGCAGGAAGATCACAGTTTTGAGCCTTTAATAAAGAGTAAAAATACTTAGCAGTATCAGGCGATCGCACTTCTTGAGGACAATGGACGAAAAAATAAACTGTTTTCCCTTGACATAACCAGTTATTTAAGTTATGCACCCATTGTTTTAGATAAGCCTGATTGTATTGCGAATCAGGATGACTAATAAAGCGTACAAAAGCAGTATTCCCAGTAACTACCTGCGGAAGAGGAACATTAGGCTTTTTTCTAGGAGAATGAATTTGCGGGTCGTCTGGACAATTGTAGATGGGGCGAGTGTCAAGTAGAGTTCTGGCTATGTTTAAGTCTGCTAGCAAAGAATTAAGGCGATCGCTATTTTGCTCTTTAAACCAATCCAAGTGTCGTACTTCCAAAGCCAAAGATAAATTGGATTGGCTACAGGCAGTCAAAAACTCGGTTAAATCAGCAAAATTCTCTGGACTATAGCTAGGAGGTAGCTGGATAAATGTTGTTCCCAGACGATCATTCAAGCCTGAAATCCTATCTAAAAAACTCAAGGCATCAAAAATATAAGGAGATAACAAACCTTGATGGGTAATATTTCGATTTACCTTGGGACATAGCTTAAAGCCAACGGGAGTTTGCGCTACCCACTTTTTTACTGTTGCTTCTGAAGGAATAGCATAAAAAGTCGTATTTCCTTCTACCGTAGTAAAACGCTGGCTATATAGCTTTAAAAAATCTCGCGGTTGGCTTTTGGAAGGATACAAGTTACCTACCCAATCCTTATATGACCAAACTGCACAGCCAAGATAAAAGTTCACTTTTGATTTAATTATCCTTTCTTATAACAGTCTACTATCTAACGTATTTTAAATTCTGTTTTTGGTAAAGATAATGTTGAAAATGTCTACTACTGAACAAGCTTTTTAATCGAGGAAACTGAACGTTAAAATCAGGCTCATAACCCTCGCAAACTAGGCGGAATTTTAGATCGGCAAGACTTGTAGCCTGATTAACCAGTTGATCTGCTTGTTTTACATAAAATGTTATTAACTTAAAAGCTTGCTAAAAGACTCAGGAGATAATTCTAGCTTTTGAACCGTTTCCTTTAATGTAGACTTAAAATGCTCAATATCTGAACCAAAACCACAAACCATAGCTGCCATTTCTGCGCCACTCGAAGCATTGGCTTTAGCACAATTGGTTAGCTCTTGTCCTTGAAGAGGTTCTTTTCCAGAAAGTATTTTTTGTTTAGAGTTGCCCCAAAAGGCGCTGAGAGTACAAATTTGTTGGTCATCTCGATTTTCAATTGACCAACGATACATAACGGCTTGAGGATTTACTCTAACCTCAACCAGTTTTGCTCCCATATAGTACTGCATCTGGCTTAAGGTTTTTTGTCTTACTTCTAAAGGATCGTTTTTATTTACGGTGCGTTCAAGATGAGCTTGAGTAGGCTTGGACATTTGCTAAGGCTTTTTTCTATCGTTACTTTACAGTCCTCATGATTAAAATCATACTTAACCACGTCTTTTTTTAAACTCCGAGTTACGTCGAGACAATCTCAGTTCTCTAGATAAACATGATTAAAAATATAAATTTAATATTGGATGCAAATATAATAAATCTTAAAGCAATAAATATTAGATTAGATATACGCTTAATCACTCTCCACTTTGTAAGATAGTAGATTTCAAACTATTCAACAGCAATCAACATAAACCAATGAACAATTCAAAAATTACACCACGCTTCTCAAATAAAGGAGGCGCAAATCCAAACTATTTTCAATTTGAAGCAGATTTTGTTGGTTCACTGCAATGTATTCCGATGCAGGTCAGAATGAAGCTAGATAACTGTGGTGTCAAGCTAAAGTTAGTAGATTGGAATCATTTTAGTCATTCAGAACGCGAGACATTAGTAAATATGCCCTGCGTTAGCACATCAGAAACTGAAGCTTACAGACAATATTTGCAAAACTTGGTCACCGTTAAAACTGGACAACCAGCCAAGGAATTAGCCATAGATCCTCAACCTCTTTGGCTAGATGCTAAATCGGTTCCCAATAGTGTTCAAACCAAAGCTCAAGAATGTCAGGCTGATATTTCCCTAAAGCAATGGTCAAACTTATCACCCGAACAACGTTTTGCTTTAATTAAACTCAGTCGTCCTAGCCACGAGAATCAAAACTTTGTTCCCGCACTACAGGAGTTTGAGATTATACCAAGAGAATGACTTCACAATATTGGGATTATATTTAACGGTTTGGCTGAGCAAAACTTATTTTGCTGTTTTTTCTTGAAATATTTCTCTGACTTCTTTCCAGAGTTCTTTGAGTAACCCTTTAACCTCTTTTTCCTTACGTGCCACTGCACCGCCAGTTGCACCTAATTTTTGCTCAAATTCGGCTCTTTTGCGTTTAGCAGGCTCAGTAAATACCTCTGGATCTTCCTTAGCTTTTTCGTACCAAGTTTTGGCTTCTTCTAAATGTTTGTTCACTTCTTCGTACTGTTCTCCGTAACGGTTAGCTAAGTTTGCCTGCAATACAGAAGTTTGTGCTTTTAGGCGAGCATAATGTTTTTGTAAAATGGCAAATTCTTCACTATTACTAATTCCAGTAATAGCTTCAGAGATCGCAACCTTAATTTTATCTGGTTCGGTTTCGCTTTTGCTTTTTACTTCTGCCAGAGCGTTATCAATATCATCTTGTAGCTCTTGTTCTTCTGCTACTACTTTTGCTTCTAGGGTAGTAATTTCGGATTGGGTTTGGGTGATTTTTTGTTTTCTGGCTTCACTAATACCGTCTATTGCCCCCTGAATAGAAGCAGTTACTTCTTCTTTTATCTCCCCGCTTTTTTCTTTAAAAGTCTCAGTAACCGCAGCGATCGCATCTTCTACTAGGTTAGCAACTTCGCTTTTACCTTCTTTATATTCGGCAATAGTTTGAGCGATGGCATTTTTAACAATCTCGCGAATTTTGTCGGTTTTTAATTCTCCTGTCTGTTTTGCCTGTTGCAGATCGGCAATAATTCTTTCTTTTTTAGATTCATTTAATTCAGACATAATTAATTATCCCTCGTTCTCTGTTAACTTGAATTAAAATTCAAGCTGTGAATAATTTCATCTTAGAATCAAGCTTTAGATCTTCGCACCTCTCTGACGGTAGAAAAAACCCAACCTTTTATCTTGACAGTTAGAGCAGTTAGGCTATAGGTTCGGTACTGCCAAAGCTAATATCTTCTTCTTCGTAATCTGGAGGTTCAACGTGGATCAAAACTCTTACTTTACCAAAGCGTTTTTCTAAGTGTTCTTCTATTGTTTCTGTAATTTGGTGAGCAGCAATAATATCGTTAGTATCGACTATTAAATGCATTTCAATAAATACCTGTCTACCTAACATTCCTCGCGAAGCAATCTCATGACAGTTAACTACTCCTGAAACTTCCATTACAGTATCATGAATGGCTTCAGGCGCGATCGCCATTTCATCTACCAGCCAGGGTAAATTTTCTTTAATTACTTCCCAACCACTGTAAAACACCAATAAAGCCACAGGAAAAGCGAGAATTACATCGAGCCATTCTAGTTGGGGGATATTGAGATTTTTTGCTTGCCAAACTCCCACCAGTCCAGCAATCACAATTATTGTGACCCATATATCGCTCATGGTATGTTTGGCATCAGCAATTAAAATTGGGCTATTAACTTTTCTGCCTATGTTGCGCTCGTAAAATGCCACAAAGATATTAATTCCTAAGACAACTAATAAAAGCCATAGCTCAGTAAAAGATACTTTAATTGCTGCACTTTCAGTATTTAAGAAGATCTTCTCTATTGCCCCGCGTAAAATTTCAAAACAGGCAATTCCTAAAAAAGCAGCAATTCCCAATGCGCCTATCGCCTCAAATTTCTGATGTCCGTAGGGATGTTCTCGATCTGGCTTGGGAGAAGAAAAACGATTGGTGATCAAACCCAAAACGTTGTTAATACTATCGGTGATACTGTGTAACGCATCTGCCTGTAGACTCAATGAACCAGTGGCAATACCTAAAGTCAGCTTTAAAGCCATGACAAACAAGTTTAACAGTAATGTTAACCAAAGGACTTTGCGAACTTGAGAACGATTGTCTTGCATTATTGAGAACAGAAAAACAACCAGATATTTGCTTTATAATCATAATCCGAAACATATCTATAGTCGCGATATGTTAATGCTTGTAGATAAAGTTAACTATATTTGTCCTTTAATCTTTAGGCAATAGTCTTTCTTGTCCGTATTCCCAAACAAAGTAGGCAACAAGGATAGCAATTACCAATAGCAGCGCAGCCACTCCAGCTTGAGTAGCCCAGGTAATGATTTGCTCTAAAGAAACAACTCGTCCCAGGAAAAAAGCCAGGGTCACAATGGTAGTTGACCACAACGCAGCACCACCCAGATTACAGAGCAAAAATTGTCTATAGGGCATTCTGGTAATTCCTGCCAAAGGTCCTGCAAAAATTCTGAGCAGGGTCACAAAACGTCCAAAAAAGACAGCCTGAGCAGCATTCTTACTGTAGCGATCTTTTACTTGTTCTAGCTGCTGTTCTTGGATTCTGAAAATGCTGCCAATTTTAACTATAAGCTGCCATCCGCCAATTCTGCCGACCCAATAACCAAAATTATCGCCTAGAACTGCTCCAGCGATCGCACTACCCAAAACCATGCCATAATTCAATTCGCTGCTGCCAGCTAAAAACCCGCCAACTATGACTATGGTTTCTCCAGGTAGGGGAATTCCCATATTCTCTAAGGCAATGCCAATAAACACTGCCCAATAACCGTAGAGGTGAGCAATTTCCTGTATACTTTCTAACGTAAATAGCTCGATTGACATTCCACGGCTTAACAAAGTTTAACGCTGCTATCCATATTGACGTAAATTAACCAGTAGTGTCAACTTTAAATAATCGAATCAGCAGTTATTTAAGTCGGAACAGCTTCTCCTGGACGTAGTTTTGACCATTTACCAAATTCTTCTACAAAGCTCTGACAGCCGACTACATCCCACTCCATTTCGATAACTTCGCCTTGGGTACGAATGTTGACGTTAAT
This sequence comes from Chroococcales cyanobacterium, assembly GCA_038259125.1. GTDB lineage: Bacteria > Cyanobacteriota > Cyanobacteriia > Cyanobacteriales > Xenococcaceae > Waterburya. Next base: position 22,853 of record JBBSPC010000018.1, read on the forward strand.
CGTCGGTTCAACAGGTTCAAAGGTGGGATTTTCGGTTAGATGGGCTTGTTGGTGTTGAGTTTCTACTGCATTGTAGGTTTGGCAGTTATCAACATATTGGCAGTTGATACAGATACACATAATTTTTTAACTGAACTTCATGCTTTAATTGTTAATCTAGCTCAGATAACAGTACATAGTCACAATAAATTTAAATAAATTTAAATGGTTGTAGAACAACTAAAGTCATATTTAGATAGCGTAAATTTGCCTTGTGACTTGGATCGACTACCAGCAAACGCTTATTTAGTTGGGGGTTCGGTAAGGGATGCTTTGCTAGAGCGTTATAAAACCCCCATAGATTTAGATTTTGTTTTACCCGCCAAGACAATTGAAATTGCTCAAGAAATTGCCAACTCTTATCATGGTGGCTTTGTGGTTTTAGATAAGGCAAGAGAAATAGCTAGAGTTGTTTTTCCTCAAGGAACTTTAGATTTTGCTCGTCAAGAAGGAAGCAGCCTAGAAACGGATCTTAAAAGACGGGATTTTACGATTAATGCGATCGCTTTTAACCTGAAATCTCAACAGCTATTCGATCCCTTGGAAGGTTTAGCAGATCTCCAGCAGGGAATCATCAGGATGGTTGCAGCTTGTAATTTAGAAGACGATCCTTTAAGACTATTACGGGCATATCGACAGGCAGCACAGCTAGATTTTAGCATTGAGGGCAATACGAGGCGAGCAATTGGCGATCGCGCTTCTCTATTAAAAAACATTGCAGCAGAAAGAGTTCAAGCAGAATTAAATTATCTTTTTAATGCACCCCAAGGAAACAAATGGCTAACGGCGGCAGCAGCAGATGGTTTATTACAGTTTTGGCTACCTAGCATTAAGCCAGGAAAAATTGAGCAGCTAGAGGCAGTAGAAGCTGCGCTTGAGGTTTACCTCGATTTTGGTTTAAATCTGCCTGAATTGAGCATTTTAGCCAAACTGGCAACTTTAGTATCTACAAATGCAGCTACCGCTGAAGCTGAATTAACCCAGTTAAAGTATTCTCGCTATGAGATCAAAACCGTAACCAAAACCGTGAAGTATTTACCCCAACTACAAAAGATGACAAGCCTAATGAGTCTACGGGAACAATATTTTTGGTTTCTGGCAGTCAAAGACTTTTTGCCTTTATTGATCACAAGAGCGATCGCTACAGGCGTATCTTCAGCAATTATAGATCCTTTAATCGAACGTTATTTAGACCCCAACGATCCTGTTGCCCATCCCCAATCGTTAATTACAGGCAATGATCTAATTCGTGAGTTTAAGCTTAAACCCTCTCCCTTAATTGGCACAATATTGACAGAAGTTCAAGTTGCCCAAATTGAATCAAAAATAGCTACGCCTCAGCAGGCTTTAAACTTTGCCAACTCGTTTTTAGAAACAAATAAATAAAAAACGTAAGCGAAATTATCAGCCAGAAAATCTGTTACTTTTACCTTTATTACAGTCGCTACAAAGTGTTTGTCAAAATAAACTTTTGCGATCGCTCTTGCATCGTTTAACTTGGCTTTACAGATCATCTCAATTAAGAAATTGCGTTTTGATACTGCTAAAATAAAGTACATACAAAGTAATTACTTAAACTAGCTAACAATTGAAGATTGATATTATCAAAATTGGCAATTCTCAGGGAATCCGTATTCCTAAAACAATTATTGAACAATGTAAATTTCGAGATTCAGTAGAAATGGAAATAAAAGACGGGAATTTAGTTTTAAGTTCCCATCGAGTCAGAGAAGGATGGTCTAATTCTTTTCAGACTATGGCAGCCAATAAAGATGATGAACTATTAATTGACGAGACTATTTCCACAGAATACGACGAAGAATGGGAATGGTAAGTCGAGGAGAAATCTATTTAGTAAATTTAGATCCCACCGTTGGTTCAGAAATACAAAAAACTCGCCCCTGTCTAATAGTTTCTCCCGATGAGATGAATCAATATATCCGCACGGTAGTTATTGCACCAATGACTACCAGACAAAAAAATTATAAAAGTCGTGTAGCAATCAAGTTTGATGGTAAACAGGGAGAAGTAATGCTCGACCAAATTAGAACTATTGATAAAAAACGTTTGATCAAAAAATCAGGAACCTTATCAGTTAAAAAACTAAAAGCAGTGTTATTGATTTTACAAGAAATGTTTGCTTATTAGTTTCGCTACACAATTTGGCAATTTAGCGATCGCGTTCCAGTCTTTCTAAATCTAACTTGACTGGATTATATGGTTGTTGAATCGCCTTGCCGTTTGGATTTTGAGCAATCACCGACTGTACTCCTTCGATGGTAGAAATCATGCTGCGAGGATCCATAAACATTACTTTGCTGCTTTGGCTATTGCCAATTTCTTTACCCATTTCTAAATAGTTTTGCGCCAGAAGAAATTGTAAAGCTTCATGAGCATTGGGATCTGACTTCAGTTTTTCCATTACAATTCTCATGGCTTCGGCTGTGGCTTGAGCTTTAAGAATTTGCTCTTGTCGCTCTGCTTCTGCTTTTAAGACAATTGACTGTTGTTCGGCTTCTGCATTTAAGATGGCTGCTTTTTTTGCTGCTTCTGCTTCTAGCAACCTAGCTTGAGCATTTCCTTGAGCCGAATTAATTGCAGAATCTCGATGTCCTTCAGAAGTTAAAATATTAGCTCGTTTTTGTCTCTCTGCTGCCATCTGCAATTCCATCGAATCTTGGACAGCTTTTGAAGGCATAATGTCTCTAAGTTCTACTCTAGTTACTTTTACTCCCCAAGGATCGGTAGCAATATCAAGCTCTCTTAAGAGAATCTCGTTGATTTCACTACGAGCGGTAAAGGTTTGATCTAGCTCTAATTGTCCCATTTCTGAGCGAATTTGCGTCAAAACCAAGTTGACCATGGCATCTCGGAGATTTTCTACTTTATAAAAAGCCTTGTACATATCCATGATGCGCCAGTAGACTACCGCATCGACGGTGATGCTCACATTATCGCGGGTAATACAAGACTGAGCAGGTATATCTAAAACTTTTTCTCTGATAGTGTTGTGATAAACAACTTTATCAATAAAGGGAGTAACAAAATTCAAGCCTGGCTCTAGTTTCTTTTTGTAGCTACCTAAACTTTCAACTAGATATTCTTCTTTCTCTTTAACAATTTTGACCGATCCTGCTAGGGTAGTAGAACCTAATAACAATAGAACTAAGGTTAAAAACTGTCCCATAATAAACTCCTGTTAAAATATTTAATATTGCATTGCTTTATTTATAACTCTTCTCTAAAAAAATAAATTTGCCTAATTGATCTTACCTAATCATGATCCAGCATTCTCGATGGTAAGACAATTAAAGTATTGCCTTGTTTGCAAACTACGTGAACAGGTTCGTTAGGAGCAATGTCTCTGGTTTCATCTGCACACTTTGCTCGCCAAGAATTGCCTTCATACAAAACTCTGCCAGCAGTTCCTGCGGGTATACCGCCTATAGCAGTAGCTTCTAAATCATCTCCTGTAATTGATATTCTGCGCTTGGGTGTGAACAAACGGCGTGAGCAAATAGTTAATACAGTAGAAAAGATTAACCATAAACCCGTCAGTAAGGTATATTGTGGCAAAAATAGAGATGCGATCGCTACTAAAAAAGCAGCAATACCCATCATTAAGCTTACAAAAGCAGTAGGAAAAATCAACTCCATTGAACAGAGTATCGCCCCCGCAACTATCCAAAAAAGAGTAGGATCAACCATAAGCAATAGTTTTTACCATAAAGATTGAAATTTTAGATTGATGTTAAATATTTAGCAATTTCTTTTAATTTTAACTACTGCCAAGATTAAGATGTCCTTAAGTTATATATAAGTAATAAACTGAGAAATGCAGTTCACAACGTTTGCATATTAAAATCAAGTTGTTGTCTCAAGAATATTATTGATAAAATGCCTAAAGCAATTTGGAATGGTCAAGTCTTAGCCGAAAGCGATCGCACTGAAGTAGTCGAAAATAATCAGTATTTTCCTCCAGATTCAATCAATAAAGAATATTTTCGTGAGAGTTCTACCCACACTTCATGTCCCTGGAAAGGACAGGCTAGCTACTATACTATTGTTGTTGACGACCAAGAAAATAAGGACGCTGCCTGGTATTACCCAGAAACTAAAGAAAAGGCAAATAATATCAAAGGTTATGTTGCTTTTTGGAAAGGCGTAAAAGTAGAAGTATAAATAATTTAGCTGTTAGCTCTTATGATCTAGGTACTGAGCAAAATAAGATTATTAAACTACTTAGAACTTAATAGTACTTTGACTTTCGTATCGTCTGATGTGGGTGAGATTTCTTGATAAGTCAAATTAAGAAACAGATTAGGCTTAAGAGCAACAGAACTACTAGCGATTATACCTTTACCATGAGAACCTTGACCATAGCCAAGATCAAACGTCCATTGACGCTTATTTCTACCAATTGTTTTGCCAGAGTGTAGTCTACCCCCCCAAGTAGTAAACTGTTCTTGGTTTTGGTTGACTAAGTGAGCCTCGTATTTAAAAAAAGTAGAACATTGAAAACCATAGACAGGAGAGTCAAGTAGCCTAAGATTAAGTTCGGCTGCACTTTTTTGTTGATTGTTGCCATAGGCAAATTGCAAACGACCTATTTGCGAACTTAAATTCCACTGTAAGTTGTTGTTATTATCTATCGCTGCATTAGCAGAAAGAGAGAAAAAATCACTATGTACTGCTACTTTAATACCTGTACTAAAAGATTTATTCTTACTGTTGCTTTGCGCCATTAAAGTTAAACCAGGAACAATACCCCAATTAGCATCAAACCTATGCTTTTTCTCGTCGTTATAATAGTTTAAGACTAAATTTTTACCAGGCTGTAGACGAACATGAGAATGTAAATCTATACCAGATTCTTTTGCCAATAAAGAAACGGTAGTTTTTACAGGCAAAAGATCGCTTTCGTAGGTTAGCTGAGTAAAGCCGACTAACAAATCTTCGTAAACAAACCCTACTCCCATAGTTACCTCATCTGCTATGCCGTGGTGATAGGTTACTCCCCCACGAAATTCTGTAAATTCGTGAGAAATATCGGCTTTTTTGGCAAGATTTGGATTTCCGCCTCCAGATACTGTTAAAGTTGAAGTCCCTGAAGGCAATTTTGGTGCAGCATCTAAATAATTTAGTTTAGCAATGTTTAATTTTTGGTTTTGATTTCCCCCCCATTGTTCAACTGTAGTTAAACCCCAATATTTATGATTGTTACCACCAGACCAAAAAGTATTCTGAAAACCTAAAGCTAGATTAGCCCGATCGCTTTTGTAGGTATAGGGAAGCTTGTCTAAAGATATGTCTTGATTATTTTGTAGATCGATCTTAGAACTGAAGTTAGAGATGATCTTTGACCGTTGGTTATTACGCAACCTTATTTTTAGATTTTGATCGGCAGCAAAACCAATATTATCCCCTTTATTAACGGTTAGAATACGATCGACAAAATTAATAACTTGAGGTACAACAGGCAATTGCTCGTATGACAAAAGTTTTGATGAGATAATTGCAGGTGTAGGTTTTTGAGGTCGGTTCTCAGCGGCTATCGGCTTGGCAAGGGCTGTAATAGGACAACCAAGGCAACCGAAAATGCTGCCAAAGAGTAGGTTTGCTACAATGGCTTTCATTCATCTATAGGGGGTAAAAGAAAAAAGTTGCTTGGCTAACAAAACTAGTATTTAAACTAAGAATGTTGATGATTCGTATTACTCGATCAGCGTAAATACTTAAATCAAATATTCAAGTTTTAAGATCGGTTTTTAGTTGGTTAACTATTAAGAAATATTTAAGTTATTGATGTCTTATCGAGTTTTTTACTTTCTCCACCATTCTATTGTGAGTCTTTTGCTATTGCCAATGGTGAAGATCACGTAAAGATTGCTTTCAAATATGATAAAGATAAGATGAACTATCGATTGAGCCATTCAATCCAACCAGAAACGCCATCAAAGTTTCTCTAGGTATGTAAAAATTAACCTTAATTAAATTAAATAAATGAAAAGATTTGCGACTGTTTTGTTATTAAGCGCAGGAATTATTAGTAGTGTTGCCAATGTAGTCCAAGCTGAAAGTGTAGCTAGCGCGCCAGAAGAATTGACTAAGGCAATCGCTGAAATTGAAAAGGCTGCTAACGACCAAGATCTTGATGGCGTAATGGAGTATTACAGTAATAATTTTACTAATACAGATGGTCTGACTACGGATTCTTTAGCCAAAGCCCTAAAGCAGGTTTGGCAAAATTATCCTCAACTAGAATACACAACCAAGATTGATTCCTGGTCTAAACAAGGCAATCAATTAGTAGCAGAAACTACCACTACTATTGTGGGAATGCAGAAAGCTCAAGGCAGAGCAATGCGTTTGAACTCCACGATTAAATCTCGCCAGTATTTTCAAAACCAGAAATTAGTTCGGCAAGAAATTTTAGCAGAACAGTCTCGACTAACCTCTGGAAGCAACCCTCCTCAGGTCAAAGTTGCCGCTCCCGAAAATGTTATGACTGGTGAAAAATATAACTTCGATCTGATTGTCAATCAACCTTTAAACGATAACGTGTTGTTAGGAGCGGTTCAAGAAGAGAAAACCGCCAGTAATCTATATTTTAACCCTACGGCTTTAGAATTAGAACCATTACCAGCGGGAGGAATATATAAAACTGCCACTGCACCTTTGCTACCAGAAAGTGATTGGCTTTCAGCTATTTTGGTTCGTGGCGATGGAATTACAATGCTGACTCATCGAGTTAATGTTCTAGAAAAGCAAGCTAATCAAAAAAAATAGGCATTGCTGATTTAGCGAATAATCATGCTGTTGGACAGGGCTTACAAGCTTTTGAATTCATTTCAAAAGACAGCCCCTCGGATTTCCCTCATGAGCGATTAGTTTAAGAAAAGCATGAAACCTTTAGTATTAATGTTTGTAGCTCTTAGCTTTTTAAAAGTATAGTCATTCCAATTGTTCATGTCTCGATTCAGCAACGCCTCAAAAAAATAAAGATTATTTTGCCAAACTTGTTTACTTCAGTAACAATGTATTTAATAAAAGAAAAAATAAATTAGCAATATTACTCAAGATAGAAAACAAGAGCAGCATCGTCTACTTAGCCCCCTTCTGGGCTTTGATTTAAATTTAAAAAGGTGCAATTATCCAGGAAAAACAATTTAATTACTTAGTAATATATTGAAGTCTGCATTAATATCCCTGGTGTTTTTCTGAAGAGTAAAACTTATGACATGAATCAGAAGCATCACCGCCATAATTCGCGAGCATCCCCTGTTTTGACTCCGCCAGAATCTTTACCCAAGTACATTAAGTCTCGTAGATCTAGAAAGTTTTTGTGGCTGAGAAAACCGCTGCGGTTGACCTACCTTAAACTATGGAGATTGCGTGGCAGACCTAAGTTTGTTGCTAAGGGATTAGCAGTAGGAGTTTTTGCTGGATGTTTTCCTTTTTTGGGGATGCAGAGCATATTAGGTATTTTTTTGGCTACTATTTTTAAAGGCAGCAGAGTCGCAGCCGTAGCAGCAACTTGGATCAGCAATCCTTTAACTTACGTACCAATTTTTGTTTTTAACTATAAAATCGGCAAGCTGTTGTTAAGAACCGAAGATACTGTCTCTTTACCGTTAGATCTTAAATCCTTTACTGCTTTTAAAGAACAAGGTGCAACTTTTGCCATTACTTTGCTGACGGGAAGTTTTGTAGTTGCCATGATTTTGGCTGTCATCACTTATTTTTATGGTTTAGCTATTTTAGAGCGATGGCGAAATAATCGTCGTATTAAGAAAAGAAAACCAAAGTAAAGTTTATTCTGATGGTGACCTACTCCATTTTTGTCCTTGAATAACTGTATGTCCTGACCACTCTGGCAGGGTATGAGGATAATCGAGACGATAGTGTCCCCCTCTGCTTTCAGTCCGAAAAGCTGCGCTTTTGAGGATTAGATAGCCAGTATCGACTAGATTTAGCGTCTCGGCATATAACTTTAGCTGTGACTCGGCTGTACTGAAGTTTAGCTTGATTTGTTTCGAGGGAGATAAATTAAGAACATACTTATTCAAAGAAAGATTGGCTAATTGCGATCGCCAATCTGCTACAATAGCGATCGCTGTTTCCATAGTTTTCTCTGTACGGCAGATTCCCGCACTCTGCCAAACTAGATCTGGTAATTGATTTTTAATTAAGTTAACTAACTCCATTTCTTTATCCCAGCTAAGGTCAATTTCTAGGGTTTGGAGAGGCTTAACTTGAGGCAAACTATTGGGCTGTAGCTTGACAAGTTGGGAAGCATAAACAACGCATTCTAATAAAGAATTACTGGCTAAACGATTTGCACCATGAACTCCCGTACTCGCTGTTTCACCTACAGCATATAAACCAGAAATTGAAGTATGATTCATCGTGTCTACAGCAATTCCTCCCATCCAATAGTGTGCTGCGGGAGTAACAGGAATAGGCTTGGTAAATAAATCCACGTCCCAATGTTGACATACACGAATAATATTGGGAAAGCGATAACGGATGCGCTCTTCAGGAATGGGTCGAAGATCGAGATAGACATTGCTGGCTGACGTTTTTTGGAGATGAGTAAAAATGGCTCGGCTGACTACATCTCTAGGGGCTAATTCTCCGTCTGGATGATAGTCAAAGGCAAAACGTCGTCCGTCTTCGTCTACTAAATGCGCTCCTTCTCCTCTTACGGCTTCACTAATTAGAAAGCGTGGTGCGCCAGGTACAGTTAGGGCTGTGGGGTGAAACTGCACAAATTCTGTGTCTCTAATGACTGCACCACTACGCCAAGCGATCGCCACACCATCTCCCGTACTAACTTCAGGGTTGGTAGTCTGAGAGAATACTTGACCTCCTCCTCCTGTTGCTAAAATCACCGCAGAAGAATGAATCCAGGTTATTCTGTTATGTTTGAGGACGCTAATCCCCTGACAGTTACCTGTTTGTGGATTCAACCATAGTTGTAAGGCAAAAGCTTGAGACATTACCTCAATATTGTCTCGCTGTAGTACCTGTTGGGCAAGGGTAGCAACAATTGCTCTACCTGTAGTATCCGCAGCATGAAGTACGCGAGGGCGAGAATGAGCAGCTTCTAAAGTCATCGCTAGCTGGCTTTGATGACGATCAAATGCCACCCCCATTTCTACTAAAGATGCAATTGCCTCTGCTGCATTTTCAACCAAAAACTGAACGGAGTTGCGATCGCATAATCCTGCTCCCGCTTTCAAAGTATCCTCTAGATGCAGCACAGGAGAATCATTCTGGCTGATGGCTGCGGCAATTCCTCCCTGCGCCCAGTCGCTTGCCCCTGTATTTAGCTGATCTTTGGTAATTAGAGCAACTTTGAGGTTTTGGGGTATACATAAAGAGCCGTATAGCCCAGCAGCCCCTGAACCTACTACCACCACGTCAAACTTTGAATAATTCAATTTAAATTATTGTGATACATCTTGATTGGGATTTATGATGGCACAAAGTTATTAAAAAACCACGTTTTTGGATTAAACGTGGTTAAAAAGTAACAGATTACCTAATCTTTTTTGCTTATAAAAAAGCTGCAACCGTTGATGAGTCTGGTAATTATCCTGTTTTAATATAGACCAGGATTAAAGCGATCTCCACCTGAATTCATCGAAGCTTCTACATCTGTAACGAAAAACTCGTCTAGATTCGCTTGTAAACGTTTTATCTGTGTATCACTCAAGCCAGGTATATCTAACACATCATCAACCGATTCATAAGGTGCATTTTGAATTATTTTGCTGGCAAGATTAGGATAGAATCCGCTTAATTCACGGAATTCTCGAACATTACTGTTGTTTAAATCAATTTTTCCCCTAATTAACTCTTGGCGTTTGGCATCAGCCGTATTGACGCGAGCTAATAGATTGGAGGAATGTACTGTAAATACACCCACCTCCCTTGCCTGTGCCGCACCTGCAAAACCCCACGAACCTACAATTAATAACAAGGCAGCCATAATGCCGATAAATCTCTTCATCAATTCTAATTCCTCCTAATTTAAAGATGTTTTATTTACAGAGTAAGTTAAGTTGCTTGTCTATAAATATTAATTTTTGTTTTCTATTTCTTCTCTAGTAAGGTTCTTATGCTTATTGGCAAATTGAACTTTTAACAGATGGTATTGATATATATCATAATTCTTTCACTACATTTTTCAAATACTAAGTTTCATTTAAAGCTGCTTCCCCTCGACAAAATGGGTTGACCATAGACATAATTAAACAGTTTGTATATTTGGTTTTTTTAATCGAATTTCTATTGTCTCTAGTTTTAGGTTGTGACCAGATTTTAATCATTATTAGTAGATTGATTGATAGTTACAACAAAACTCGATCGGCAGCATCACGAATATATAATTTACAATTGTAATGAGTAGCTATTATCGAAAGTCGGCAAGCAAGAAACCCATTTTGAAAGAATTCAAGATTTTAATAATTTCAGTCACTATATTTTGGGCGATCGAAATTCTTGATTTTTTTGTATTTAAAGGCAGTTTAGATCGTTATGGAATCCAGCCTCACCAAGTCATTGGTTTACGAGGAATATTATTTGCTCCTTTTCTCCATGGAGGTTTTGGACATCTGATGGCTAATACCATCCCGTTTATTATCTTGGGATGGTTGACCATGATCCAGGAAACTAAAGACTTTTATATTGTTTCTTTTCTGAGCGCCTTAGTTGGCGGTATGGGGGTATGGGTGTTTGGCGCACCTGGTTCAATTCATATTGGTGCCAGCATTTTGATTTATGGATACCTGGGGTTTTTACTGTTGCGAGGTTATTTCCAGAGAAATTTTCCTTCTATTGCCCTTTCTATATTTGTTGCCGTAGCTTACGGTGGCTTAATTTGGGGAGTATTTCCTGCTGATATGAGAGTTTCTTGGCAGGGGCATTTATTTGGCTTTATTGGTGGTGCGATCGCTGCTAAAATAATTGCTCAAGAGAAAAGATTCCGTGAATAATTTAAATGCCATTGTTATTGACCAACGCTCACAGCGCAAAGGAGCTGATCCCCTCATGCGCCCGTCCGTTTAGCCCACGCTTTTGTCGGACGAGGCGGAGTAATCTGTAACTTTTGACTTCAAGCTTTAACCTTGAATTTGGTTATGTACTTAAAATATAGACGCAACAAAGATTTCATGAAGTTTGCTAGATTACAAAACGCTTGTGAAATAATTAAATTGGTAATGACAGACTAATCTTGTCATTATCATCAACTCGGTAATATAGTTGAAGAAGCAATCCAATAGGATGTGCTTCTTTTTCTTGTCTGATATTTAACCGAACGGTATTAAGATGCAATATGTGTTCCGCCGTTGTTTGTGGATTTTCTACAAAGAATGCGATCGCTTTTTTGATTTCTTATATCCAAAGGTTATAATCGCGCTCATGTAATAATTTGATATCCATGATTTTTTAGGAAATTGCTTGTTTTAAAGCAGCACAAAATTCAGCGATCGCTTTTAGTCCTGCGTCTGGAGTTCCTTCTGCCAAGCGTTTAACTATAGCACTACCAACGATTACCCCATCTGCGCCCCACTCCTTGATTTGTTTTGCTTGTTCGGGGTTAGAAATCCCAAAACCAACGCCGATAGGTTTGTCCGTCGTGCTGTGTAACTCTGCCAGGATATCTTTGACACCTGCTGCCATTTCTGACCGTATCCCTGTTACACCTGTGACAGACACTAAGTAAATAAAGCCTTGAGACTTAGTAGCGATCGCCTTAATTCTAGCGGTCGAACTAGTAGGCGCAACTAATAAAATTAGCTCAATTCCTATTTCTGCCGCGGGTTTAAGCAGCACTTCCGCTTCTTCTAAAGGTAGGTCAGGAACAACTAACCCACTAACTCCTGCTTCCTTGACTTGTTTAAGAAAAGACTTTATACCACGATAGTAAATTGGATTATAGTAGGTAAATAAAATAATCGGCACATCTATTTTTGGTGCAGCTTGCTTAACTACCTCTAAAACAGCCTCTAATTTAACTCCTTTCTGTAAGGCTCTAGTAGCTGCTGCTTGAATTGTGGGACCATCTGCTAAGGGATCGGAATAGGGAACACCTAATTCAATCAAATCTGCACCGTTTTGAGCCAGAACTTCTATTGCTTTAGCTGTTGTGTCTAAATCTGGATCGCCAGCGGTAATAAAGGGAATTAAAGCACATTGAGAATTTTGTTTTAGTTGTTGAAAACGATGGGCAACGGAGTTCATTGGCTAAAGTTAATTTTAAGTTTTAAATTTAATGCTGAATAATTTAATTTAAATTGCCACGATCAATTAAGCTTCTTTTTGTTGCTCAATCTCTTGCTGTAGCTCGGCTAGCTGTTCTGGAGACATTTCTTCAAGACGTTTTTGCATCACTGCTTCCTCATAATCTTTAAGCTGCTGGTTATAGGTCATTTTTTTATTGCCAACTCGTAAAAGATAGGTCAACGACCAACCCACCAAACCAATAACCAATAGGGTTTGAGTCCAAATCCCTGCATTAATGCCGTCCAAACCAACTATCTGCAAAACAAAATAGACTAGTCCCGCAGCCACAAATACGCCAAGACTAATTGCGATCGCATCGATTCTACGCATTTTGTTATCCTAAGCTTTTAGATCGCGACGTTTGGGACGGAAATTAAGAAACGGACTGAGTAAGATCATCCCAGGAAAGCTAAGAAACACAAATAGGTACATAATTAACCGTTCGATAGAGCTAGCAACATACCAACGATTCTTAAGATAAAAATAAACTAGTGCTGGTAGCACCACAAGATATGTACCACTTAGAACTAGATATAACAAGGCAACTAAATTATTCTCTGTAAGTAGCATAATTGTCTTTAATGGTTGGCTTATTCACGACACTGTTATTTTAGCAGGGCAAACGTCCAGCTTTGCTGATATTAAACTTTGAACAGAAATTAATATTTATCTAACCACCGTTTTCTGATGATGATGTCAATATTACTAATGGTTCTGATGCGGACACCGTTACGGGAGAACAGTTCCAAATGCTTTGATTTTTGGGAAAGCTTACGTCAAGCTGGGGGGGGAATTTTATTTACTCTCCCCCTAAAAGATCAACCCAGCATTTTAGTCTAGATAGGCTATAAGCTCCCCTCCAATTGATGTCTTGCAGAACAATTCTCATCGACCACGATACCAATAGTGTCGGTTGGTTTGTTAAGGAGACTCTTGTCGATAAGCGCAAAAAAATTTAGCCAATATAACCTATTGCCGTTAATCTAGATAAGGTAAAGTTACAGTCAGGACAAAAGTTGTGGCTTTCAAAATTGGTTTACTAGGATACGGTACTGTAGGTACAGGCACAGCAGAAATTATTCTCGATCCATCGGGAAGAAATAATTTGCTGAGGGAAATTGAAATAGCGAAGGTTGGGGTAAGATCCCTTGATAAACTACGATTGCCTGAACTACCAGCAGGAGTTTTGACGACAGATTTAGAAGCTATTGTCAGCGATCCCCAAATTGATATTGTAGTCGAACTTTTAGGCGGATTAGAACCCTCGCGATCGCTAATCCTAAGAGCCATAGCCAACGGTAAACATATTGTTACAGCCAATAAAGCCGTAATTGCTCGTCATGGCGCAGAAATTTATACCGCAGCTAACAAGGCTGGCGTGTATGTCTTACTAGAAGCAGCCGTAGGTGGAGGAATACCAGTAATAAAACCTCTTAAACAGTCTTTAGGAGTCAATCGCATCCAGACTGTAACGGGAATTATTAACGGCACAACTAACTACATCTTGACCCAAATGACTCAAGAGGGAGCAGATTTTGCCGATGTCCTGGCTGAGGCACAAAAGTTAGGCTATGCTGAAGCCGATCCCACTGCGGACGTTGATGGTTACGATGCTGCGGATAAAATTGCTATCTTAGCTGCGATCGCTTTTGGGGGCAGAATAAAACGAGAAGACATTCCCTGTGAAGGTATTCGTCAGATAAACGCTACAGATATCAGTTATGCTGACGATTTAGGCTTTGTAATTAAGCTATTGGCGATCGCTAAAGCAAGCCAAGACAACGATTCTCTACAGGTTAGGGTTCATCCTACTTTAGTATCCAAAGATCATCCTTTAGCCAATATTAATGGTGTTTACAACGCTATTCTGGTAGAAGGTGAACCTCTGGGACAGGTAATGTTTTTTGGTCCTGGGGCGGGAAAAGGAGCGACTGCTAGTGCCGTAGTATCAGATATTGTCAACATTGTGAGTATTTTGCAGACAAGTAGCACCAGTCAACAACTAGATCCTTTGCTGCGTTGTTCCCATGAACATTTCAAACAGTTAACTCCTATAGCCGATATAGAAACCCGTTTTTACGCTCGTTTTCTCTGTGAAGATGTTTCTGGGGTAATTGGTCATCTAGGCACCAGCTTTGGCAATTATAATGTCAGTCTAGAATCAGTAGTGCAGATTGGCTTCCGTGACGCTTTGGCAGAAATCGTCGTTGTTACCCATAATGTTTCAGAAGGCAATTTTCGTCAGGCATTAGAGGAAATTAAGAATTTAAAGGCGATTAACAGTATTCCTAGCATTCTTAGGGTATTGTAATTTTAAAAGTTGCAAGATTAAGACATGAGTTTACACAATACAAGATAAACCTATCGTTACAAAAACAAACAAAACTTTATTTCTCACCAAAGCTTTTGCACAAGAATTGCACAAAAACTTTGGTTGAATGAACTTAATCCAAAAGTCACTGAATCTCCTAACTTCAATATTATTTTGATTGAGCTAACGAGGTTAAACATAAAGTTTTAGCCTCAAATTTAATTAGCGATTCAAAGAGTATTTAGTCAGAGTAGGCTCTAATAATTAATTAAGGAGTCTACTCTGACCATCGTTCAAAGTTAGGAATCAGTTTTCTAATTAATTTATTTTGGTACATACATACAGATTTAGGAGAAATATTGATGTTTGACGCATTTACCAGGGTGATTTCCCAAGCTGATGCCAGAGGCGATTATCTTAATAAAACTCAGTTTGATGCTCTCAAAAATATGGTAGCAGAAAGCAACAAACGCATGGATGTGGTAAACCGCATCACCGGAAATTCTTCAGCTATTGTAGCTAACGCTGCTCGTGTTCTATTTTCTGAACAGCCTCAGTTGATTGCTCCTGGTGGTAACGCTTATACCAACCGTCGCATGGCTGCTTGTTTGAGAGACATGGAGATTATCTTACGCTATGTAACCTATGCCACTTTTTCTGGCGATGGCAGTGTTTTAGAAGACCGCTGTTTAAATGGTTTACGAGAAACTTATGTGGCTTTAGGAGTTCCAGGTGGTTCTGTGGCTGAAGCCGTCAACAAAATGAAAGCTGCTGCAATTGAGATTGCTAATGACAAAAATGGTGTAACTCAAGGCGATTGCAGTTCGTTAATGTCTGAAGTATCTGGCTACTTTGATCGTGCAGCATCAGCAGTAGGCTAGTTTCTTTTAAGTAAAAGTAATAAGTAATAAGTCATTACTGTTTAGCTTTTACTTTAATTCATCTTTTTGTTAAACATAGTAAAAATTTACTCCAAGAGGTTATTTTATCCATGAAAACTCCAATTACTGAAGCAGTATCCGCTGCTGATTCTCAAGGTCGCTTCTTAAGCAGTAGCGAAATTCAAACTGCGTTTGGTCGCTTTCGCCAAGCTAATGCAAGTTTAGAGGCTGCTCAAGGATTAACCAATCAAGCAGAAAGCTTAGTCAATGGAGCAGCACAAGCTGTTTATACCAAGTTTCCTTACACGACCCAAATGCAGGGACCAAACTATGCTTCTTCTCCTGAAGGCAAAGCTAAGTGCGCTCGCGACATTGGCTATTACCTGCGGATGATCACTTATTGTCTAGTTGCTGGTGGGACTGGTCCTATGGATGATTATCTCATTGCCGGAGTTGCAGAAATCAACACAACTTTTGAGTTGTCTCCTAGCTGGTATGTTGAAGCTCTTAAACACATTAAAAATAATCATGGTTTAAGTGGGGATCCTGCTGTAGAAGCTAACTCTTATATTGAGTATGCAATTAATGCTTTGAGCTAGATTTTTCTAGCAGCTTGGAATTGCGCTTAACTATTGAGCCTGACTTTTTGTTTAATGGTTAATCGTAATTCCAAGTAGTTTTTTTGACAAAGTAATTTAAGAATATAGGAGTATAGCCAATGGCAATTACAGCAGCTTCTCGCTTAGGGATTTCTGCTTTTGACGATACCAATATGGTAGAACTGCGTCCTAATTGGGATAAAGAAGATGCCAAAATAGCGATCGCAGCAGTGTATCGACAAGTTTTAGGCAATGACCATCTGATGAATTCAGAACGTCTAACTAGTGCCGAATCTTTATTAGCAGATGGTTCGATAACCGTTCGTGAGTTTGTCAGAGCGTTAGCAAAATCAGAACTCTATAAAGAAAAATTTTTTTATGACAATTATCATCCCCGCACCATTGAGTTAAATTTCAAGCATTTACTCGGTCGTGCGCCTTACGATGAAGCAGAAATTAGCGAACATCTCGATCTTTATCAAAATTTAGGCTTTGAAGCAGATATCGATTCATATATCGACTCGGAAGAATATGTACAAAGCTTTGGGGACAATATTGTTCCTTTCTATAGGGGTTTTTCAACCCAAAGAGGACAAAAAACCGTCGGTTTTACCCGTATGTTCCAACTTTATCAGGGTTACGCCAATAGCGATCGCGCTCAAGGTAATACAGGGAGTCCGCGTTTGACTTACGATTTGGCTCGTAATATGGCAACTCCTGTGCGTAGTCCAGGTGGAAACGGTTCTCTTTCTGGGACAACTACCACTGAACGAGGCGGTTTATATCGATTGCGGGTAACTAAAGGGGCAATCGGACGCGCTCCTCAAATACGTCGTAGTTTGCAAGAATATGTCGTTCCTTACGAAAGACTTTCGGCAACCCTACAAAAGCTTAATAAACAAGGTAGTCGAGTTCTCAGCATTACTAACGCTTAAGCCGATTTTCTAACATAACAACCTATTATTTAGGAGCATAATAAATGGCAATTACAACAGCAGCCTCTCGTTTGGGAGTTTCTGCTTTTAGCGATCGCAAACCTTTAGAGCTTCGCCCTAACTGGACTCAGGACGATGCTCAAGCGGTAATAAACGCTGTGTATCGGCAAGTTCTTGGCAACGACTATATCATGCAGTCCGAGCGTTTAACGGCTACAGAATCTTTATTGTGTAACGGTTCGTTAACTGTGCGGGACTTTGTGCGGGCAGTGGCTAAATCAGAACTTTATAAGACAAAATTTCTTTATGACAACTTTCAAACTAGAGTTATTGAGTTAAACCTCAAGCATTTACTAGGGCGAGCAGCTTATGACGAGTCTGAAGTAATTTATCATCTCGATCTCTATCAAAATCAGGGTTTTGAAGCCGATATCGATGACTATGTTGATTCTGTCGAATATGATGCCAGCTTTGGTGATTATATTGTTCCCTACTATAGAGGCTTTGCAACCCAAACTCAACAAAAAACGGTCGGCTTTACTCGTATGTTCCAATTATATCGGGGTTATGCTAATAGCGATCGCTCTCAAGTAGCAGGAAAAACATCTCGTCTGGCTCAGGATCTAGCTCGTAATGGTTCTTCTGCCGTGGTAGCACCTTCGGGGGGTAGTGAAGGCTGGGCTTATCAAGACTCTAGCAAAGGGAATGCCCCCGATAGAGCTTTTAGAACTGCAAATCAAGACAATCGTATTTATCGGATTGAAATATCAGCGATGAATCTACCTAGATATCCTAAAGTACGTCGGGTTAATCGAGCTATTTTAGTTCCCTACGATAAACTTACACCGACTTTGACGAAGATTAATAAAATGGGTGGAAAAGTTGCCAGCGTTACTTTAGCTTAAAGGAGATCTTAATTCAATGTTAGGTAAATCAGTAATTAGCGGTCGTTCAAGTTCAACCTCAAACAATCGCATCTTTGTTTATGAAGTGACAGGATTAAAGCAGAACGAAGCCAACGATAATAATAGTTACTCTTTTCGCCAGAGTAGCAGCGTTTTTGTATCTGTTCCTTACAATCGCATGAATGAAGAAATGCAGCGGATTGGCAAGATGGGAGGCACTATTGTTAATATTCAACCCTTGAATACTTTTCAGGAGTCAAATGAAGTTATTAGTAATAAAGCTGATAATTTTAACGACTCCAAACAAATCGAAAAAGTCTAAATAGAGACTAGGGATTGGGGACTGAACTGGGGATTAGCGATAGTCTTGATTGTCAATTGCGATTTTTCCTCATCTGTCATCCCCTTTTAAATTTACAGCAACCATAATTAGTTAACTTTAATGTCACATAGATTTAATAAACTTTAATTCAAGTTACACTTGTTTAATAAAAATAGTCATAATTTTAACCATGGCGGGAGTTAAAAAATCTCCAACCAAAAAGACATTCTTTCAGGCAATATTTAAACATTCTTTAGAAGCGATTGTCATTTTGGATCGTCGCGATCGCATCGTAGAAGTCAATCCTGCTGCCTGCAATCTCTTAGAAGCATCTAGAAAAAAACTCATCGATAGTTCAATCACCGATTTTCTAGTATCAACTATAGATTGGCAGAAAGTACAAGGACGAGCAGAAATTAAGATTAAACAATCTCAGGGGAAAATTAAGACTGTTGAACACAGCCAAGTAAAAAATTTCTTGCCCAACTACAATTTGCTGCTTTTAAGAGACATTACGGATATTCAATTACAGGCAGCAGCAGAGCTATTTGCCGAAGTTACTCTCAAAATTCGTCAATCTTTACAGCTAAAAGAAATTCTCCAAACTGCTGTTACTGAAGTACAAAGAATTTTACAAGCCGATCGCGTATTAATTTATCAAGTTTTTAGCGATGGTACGGGGATGCCCATTAAAGAAGCTGTGCTACCTGAGTTTAAGCCAATTTTGGGTGTAGAGTTTCCAGAAGAAGTGTTCCCCGAAGACTATCGCCAATTGTATACCAGAGGTAGAGTTAGGGGAATTACTGACGTTCATGCAACCGATGCAGGTTTAGCCGAATGTTTGATTGAGTTTATGGACGAATGGACGGTCAAAGCCAAGTTAGTCGTTCCCATCCTGCAAATTTTTAAATCTTCAACTGAAACTAAAGGCGATCGCCTGTGGGGTTTACTAATTGCCCATCAATGCCGATCAACCAGACATTGGACAAGTTTTGAACAAGAACTAATGCAGCAGTTAGCCGATCAAATTGGTATTGCTTTATCCCAAGGAGAATTATTAGAAAATTTGGAGGGAATAGTTGCCGAACGTACCATTAAATTAAGACAAGAAATCAGTGAACGCACCAGAGCAGAAGCAGCATTACGCCACAGCGAAGAACAACTGCGTTTAATTGCCAATGGTTTACCTGTTCTAATTGCTTATGTGGACAAGCAACAGCATTATCGCTTTAACAACGAAGCTTACCAAACATGGTTAGGGCTTTCTCCTTCAGAAATTTATGACTTTCATCTTCTAGAGGTTCACGGGCTAGAAGAATATCAGCAGATTCAATCCTATGTGAAGATTGCACTCACTGGAGAAACAGTAACCTATGAAAGAGATTTAGAATTACAGGATGGATGCATACATTCTCTGAGCGTTACCTATATTCCTCACCTTCAAGAAAAGAAAATTCAAGGATTCTTTGCTCTGACTAGCGATATTAGCGATCGCAAAGCCATCGAACGGATGAAAGACGAATTTATTTCTGTAGTTAGTCATGAATTAAGAACACCTTTAACCTCAATTCATAGTTCTTTAAAAATTTTAGCAACGGGCAAGCTAGGCAGTCTTTCTGATCAGGGAGAACGAATGCTCAAAATTGCCGACGAACAGACAGAACGGTTAGTTCATCTGGTAAATAATGTTTTAGATTTACAGAGAATTCAGTCAGGCAAGATCAAAATGAACAAACAAGCCTGTCAAGCTAGAGAATTGTTGATCGAAGCTGTGCAAACCATGCAAACCTTAGCTCAAGAACAAAAGATTAAAATGTTGATTCAACCCAATGATTGTGTTGTTTGGGCAGATCGAGATTATATCCTGCAAACTTTGACTAATCTTGTCAGCAATGCAATAAAGTTTTCTCCTAGTGACAGCACTGTTGTTCTCTCCGCAGCCATAAAACCGCAGAAACAGCACAAAAATAAGCACCAAAAAAATAAGCATCAAAAAATTTCCTATATTACTTTTGCTGTTCAGGATCGAGGACAGGGTATTCCCCAAGATCGTCTAGAAACAATATTTGAGCGGTTTCAACAGGTAGACTCTTCTGATTCGCGTAAAAAGGGAGGTACAGGTTTAGGCTTGGCAATTTGTCGTCAAATCGTTGAAGGACATGGTGGTCAGATTTGGGCAGAAAGTTGCTTAGAAAAAGGCAGTACTTTTTATTTCACCTTACCCGAACTCATTCAACAAAAAAGCGATCGCCATGACTAGAAAAAACATTTTACTTATTGATGATGAAGAAACTATTCAAGAAGTAGTTCAGTTAGGAATTCAAATTGAGGTGGGTTGGCAAGTAGCGGTCGCTTCTTCTGGATTAGAAGGGATTAATTTAGCGCAAAATCAACAGCCTGACGTTATTCTGCTTGACGTAATGATGCCTGACATGGATGGCATTGATACCTTGTCACAACTAAAGACCAATGACAAAACCAGTGCTATTCCCGTAATTTTTCTAACCGCCAAAGCCCAAGCCGAAGAAAAAAACCAATTTCAAAGTTTAGGAGTAGTTGATGTAATTACCAAACCATTTAATTCTATGACCCTTGCCAGTCAAATAGCCAAAATACTGGAATGGGAACTTTAATAAGTAATAAGTAATAAGTAATAACTAGAAAATATGATTTAACCCGACCTCGTATCTGAAAAAAGCTTTTTGATAATGAATTAATAAATTGTTGAAATAATAAAAATATTAACTTCAAAAATCAGCAAATAAAAATAAAAATAAATTTATTACCTATTTAATAATGAGAATTTTGTTAGTTGATGATGATCAAACTTTAGTCGAACTGTTAACCAAAACTCTGACACAACAGAGTTATGCAATCGATGTGGCAATCGATGGCGAACAAGGCTGGATTTATGGTTCTACCTATCCCTACGATTTGATTATCCTTGACTGGTCTTTGCCTAAGCTGGATGGAATAGAATTATGCCAGCGTTTTCGCGCTCATGATTATGACACCCCAATCATCTTGTTAACATCCCGCAGCGGTAGTCAAAATAAAATTATCGGTCTTGATGCTGGGGCGGATGATTATATCTGCAAACCCTTTGATGTAGAAGAATTAGCTGCCCGTATTCGAGCTTTATTACGCCGATTGAACTATGATTTTTTGCCTACTTTGCGTTGGGGAGATTTGGAGCTAAATCCCTGTAATAGTGAAGTAATGTATCAAGGACAATCATTATCGCTTACAGCTAAAGAATATCGTCTGCTAGAGTTGTTTTTGCGTCATAGTCGAGAAGTTTTGTCTGTAGAAGACATTATCGATCATCTATGGTCATCAACCGAATATCCAGCGATCGCCACAGTCCGTTCTCACCTGCGACGTTTACGGCATAAGTTAAAGCAGGCTGGTTTTCCTAATGATTTGATTATTACGCTTAAGGGACAGGGTTATTGTCTTAAGCCTTTGCCCAAAATTGCTGAAGCTGAAAAGGGCGAATCGCAATTTACTCCCGTCATACCATTAATTAATGGTGAGCAACCAGACAAGCGATCGCAACATTTAACCGCTTTAACCAAACTGTGGGAAAAATATCAGTCCAAAAGAGAACAACAGCTAACAACTTTAGATCAAGCCATAGCCTCATTGGGTGTGGGCAATTTAGAGATTAGCGATCGCCTATCAGCAATTGTCATTGCTCATAGTTTGGCAGGTAATTTAGGGCAATTTGGCTTAGAGAAGGCTTCTCAATTAGCTAAAGAAATTGAACAACAGTTACAAAATTATTCTAGTCATAATCCAACACAACGACAGCTATTATCTAATAAATTAAAATCTTTACGGCGAGAAATAGGGATAAAACAAAATATCGTTAGTCAAATATCCCAAAAATTAGCAGAAAATTCGCCATTATTATTAATTGTTAGCAGCGATCGCCTGTTAGTTGAACAGCTAATCCCTCAAGCAACTAATCAAGGAATCCGCACTAAAGTAATCCCCACTCCAGAACAGGTTCGAGATTGGCTGGAGGCAAGACAAACAAACAACGAGCAGCTTCCAGATACCGTATTGCTCAAAGTATCTTTTACTAAAGACTTTTCTCAGTCACCAACTACCCAAGAAAACTTGAATTTAATTGCTGAGTTTAAATTACTTACACCATCTATACCAGTTATCGTAGTTGCCGATCGCGATCAGTTTAAAGATCGTTTACTCATAGTAAGACATGGAGGCGCATTTTATCTGACTCAACCAATAAATCCCAGCCAAATTATTGCTGTTTGTCAAAAAGCAGCAAAATATTTGTCCCTTGGCAAAAAAATCATGATTGTCGATGATGACACAGAACTATTGCAAGTTTTACCAACTTTACTAAAACCTTGGGGATTTAAACTCACCACCTTAGACGATCCGCGACAATTTTGGGATGTGCTTCAGGCTGTTGTTCCCGATCTATTAATATTAGACATAGAAATGCCTCACTTTAGCGGAATTGAACTATGCAAAGTTCTAAGAACTCATCCTTACTGGTATAATCTACCAGTTTTATTTCTTAGCATTCATCGCGACGACGCTATTTATACTGAAGTATTTGCTAGTGGTGCAAATGATTTTGTTAATAAACCAGTTTTTGCTCAACAGCTTGCTCATCGGATTCTTAATCGCCTTAATCTAAAGAGGTGAATTTAAAATTACAAATTATCTAAAGTCTACTTAATAAGACTCTGCCGTACTTTACATTGCCAATAAAGATATACTACAAACAACCAATGAATCCAATAAAATGATTTAATAATTAACTGTCCTTAAATCTCAAAAGTTACACATAATGTCTCAAATAGGCGATTTAGCGATCGCGTCAGAAAGCCAAAACAAAAGCAACACAACCTGTATCGTTATTGGTGGGGGAATTTCAGGATTAATTACCGCTAATATTTTGCAGCGTCAGGGAATTGAAGTAACGGTATTAGATAAAGGCAGAGGAATTGGTGGACGATTAGCAACTCGACGGATTAAGTACTCAGAATCTATCGAAGGAGTCTTTGACTATGGTACACAGTATTTCAGCGTTGAGCAGCCAGAGTTTCAAGTTTGGGTAGATGATTGGTTACAACAGGGAGTAATCAAAGAATGGTGTGAGGGGTTTGGTGAAGCAGACGGGAAACCTCGCTACTGTGGTGTAGATGGCACTCGTGGCATTGCTAAATATCTGGCACAGAATTTAGATGTTCATGTGGATACGAAGGTAGTAAAGGTTAGTTATAACAAGCATTGGCTGGTCGAAACAGAAAATAAGCAGCTTTATCAGGCAGATATGTTGCTGATGACTCTTCCTGTACCCCAAGCTCTAGAGTTATTAGATGCTTCTCTGATAGTTCTACCGTTAGAAATTAGATTCTCTTTAGAAAGTATTAGTTATCATCGCTGTATTGCTGTTTTAGCTCTGCTAGAAAAACCCAGCAATATACCCGCACCAGGGGGTATAACTTTAGAAGATGATTATTTAGTTTGGTTGGCTGATAATTATCAAAAAGGCATCTCTCCTAATGGTTATGCCGTGACGCTCCATGCCACCTCTAGTTTTAGTGATGATTATTGGAATAGTGACGAGGCTGAAATTGCCTATAAATTGCTGAGCGCAGCAGCCGATTACTTGGGTTCAGCTGTAATCAAATATGAGATACATCGTTGGCGCTACAGCTTACCCAAGACTCTTTATTTTGAACCTTGCTTAGCTTTATTAGAATTACCTTTGGTATTTGCAGGAGATGGCTTTGTTGCGCCCAAAATAGAAGGTGCTGTCTTGTCAAGTATAGCAGCGGGGAAATTAATTAGTCAGAGGTTCAAAGGTAATAAACATTGATGTTTTATTCAAGTAAATTGATAATAAAAATCCCTGTTCAATTAGGTAGTGTAATAAAAAAGTGTATTAGGTAAAATAAACAAAGTAAGAAAAGTTTGAGGTTCAAGTATCATCATGACGGTTTGGATAGCAGTAAAATGTCCCTATTGCCAATCGACAGATGTAGTCAAAAATGGTAAATCTAA
>JBBSPC010000019.1:0-46786 GCA_038259125.1 Chroococcales cyanobacterium
GATGTAAAAGCTTAGTCAAGAATTTTGAGCGTACACTTGTTCGTTCCAATGCCAAGCTCAAGCTATGTTTTATTCGGCTAATGCTTAAAAGATTGGCTATAGCAACAGTCCCATAAAAAGATCTCAAATGGGTTCTATAGGAGTTCAGTTTGACAAAAGCCTTATATTCTTCAAGCCCTATATTGATTTATTGATTTTTCTAACAAAATTTCAGCTTCAAAAGTTTAGAGCTTGTAGCGTAAAATCTTCGATTTGCCTAGAGCGAAGCTCTAGAACGAACGGAGTTCGTTGCTGATAGCTACCCCAACCCTTAGATTGTCTTCAGCTAAATTAATGTTATTGCAGCTTGCTTCTAATTTCTTCAACTCGCTTGCGATTAACTCCTAAATCTGATTTACCTAGGCGTGAAGCAGAACGTACCTGAACGGTATTTGATTCTTGGTCTAGGTAAAATTCAACATCATCCACATAGCCCATTAACTTACTCTTGAATTCCGCGTAGAGGTAATTACCTGTCTCTTCAATGATGCTAGTTCCTTCCATAGCTTCTACTACTTGCTTGATTTCAGCAATAGACTCAGTTGGCAAAGGTTCAATCTTAGATGTGACATCATTACTCTGACTGTTGACACAGTTAGGAGTTCCAGGACAGGCAGCTAACTTTCCATCTTTTACGCCTAAATTATTTGGTCTTTCCCCTGAAAAATTAAACATTCTAAATACTTCTTTTTAAAACTCGGTTTTAGTACTAGTAGGATGATTTTATAGCAATTCCCTTGTTTAATTCAGATATGGTCAGAATATTTAGTAATTAATAGCTAAAAAGCTAATAGCTAAGAGCTTTCTAATGCTGCATCAGCTAAAACATTTTGCTTTGAAGTCAACAATTTTACTGCTTCTTGGTATTGCTTGTCTGCGTCTGTGGCAATTTGCGCGTAGGTAATAGAGTTTTGTGATATAACATCGTCAGGCATAATTCCCATTTTGTTGATATCTGTGTGGTTGGGAGTTTCGTACTTAGCCACTGTTACGGCTAATCCTGCACCATCGGGCAATTCAAACAAAGATTGAATCAAACCCTTACCAAAAGTTTTCTCCCCTACCAATAATGCTCTCTCATTATCTTGCAAAGCTCCTGCCAAGATTTCGCTAGCACTGGCAGTACCTTGATTTACCAAAACCACTAAAGGAGCATCCGTCAGCATTCCGTCATTAGCATCAAAGCTGCCTAAAGCTCCTTGGCGGTTGACAGTATAAACAATTGTGCTATCGTTCAACCACATTCTGGCAATTTCAATCCCCGCCTGCAACAGCCCTCCAGGATTATTCCTTAAGTCTAAAATATAAGCCTCTGCTCCTTGTTTATTTAACTTACTAACTCCGTGAGCGATCTCCTTAGCTGCATTGGCACTAAATTGATTGAGGCGGACATAGCCAATTTTTTCATCGGTACTGGTATCTAAGGCAGTGAAGACAGGATTGAGAGAAATGCGATCGCGTACTATATCTACAGTATGGGGTTTAGCAGCTTTATCCAAACCAGACTGCACCCTGAGAGAAACTTTAGTGCCAATAGCACCCCGCATTTTTGCTGCTGCTTCATCTAGAGTAAGATTTTTGGTGTCAAATCCATCAATTTCTAAAATGTTATCTTTTGGTTGAATTCCTGCTGTTTCGGCAGGAGAGCCAGCCAAAGGAGAAATAACTTCAATCAGCTTAGTTTGAGGGTTGACGTTAATCTGTAAGCCGACTCCAGATAGTTCTCCTGAAGTATTAACCTGTAAACTATGATATTGCTCTGGTCGTAGTAGTCTAGTAAAAGGATCGTCTAGTTTAGCCAACATCTCTTCGATCGCAGTATAAGTCTCATTGCGATCGCGTAGAGGTTTTTTAACAAATTTCTCTCGCAACTTCCACCAATTTTGATGGTTAAAGGTTTCATCTACATAAGACTGGTTGACAATACGCCAGGACTGTAGCAATAATTTTTGCTCTTCGGTAAAAGCTTGAGCCTGAAGGGTATACCAGCCAAAAGAAGATACGAAACAGAAAAATGTTAGTAAGGCGATCGAAAAAACTTTTTTGACCATGAGAAAAATTAGGGTTACATCTTAGATTATTTTAATTTAGAAAATCTTAATTAATTGTTACGCAAAAACCAAAAATTTTTTTGCCAGCGTCGAAGCTTCGACGTTGTGTTTTTTAAGATGTACTGGTTATCTCACCCTAAATATGGCGTATAATAAGATAATAAATAAAGCCACCATAGCTTAAAGCTATGTTACATTTTTTAAAGAGGTGAGAACCATTTTATTTATGAGTTCTTTCCCCTGATGGACTTAAACAATAGATATACCTATTTGTGCCGTCTGCTTTTGTGCAGCAAGGCTTTGAGAAAGTTGGCACTCTTTTATCTGAAGGCTTGATGGCAGTCTCACATATTCATAGGCTCAAGCAAAGGAATCTTGAAATTTGAAGATAGTTGAGACTCTAAAAAAGCTGATTTGGTAAAATCACCCATAATTATTTTTGTTAGCTAATTAATAGGCTTCATGTTTTCTAAACAAGTAACAGATTCAAAGACTTTTCAATGGTTTGATGAGCGTTTGGAAATTCAAGCAATTTCTGACGATATCACCAGCAAGTACGTGCCACCCCACGTAAATATTTTTTATTGCTTAGGCGGTATAACTTTAGTCTGCTTTTTAATTCAGTTTGCGACTGGGTTTTGCATGACTTTTTATTACAAACCCAGTGTAGCTGAAGCTTTCACTTCAGTTGAATACCTAATGAACGAAGTCAGCTTTGGCTGGTTAATTCGTTCTATCCATCGCTGGTCAGCTAGCATGATGGTCTTAATGATGATTCTTCATACTTTCCGCGTCTATCTTACTGGTGGTTTCAAAAAACCCCGCGAGTTGACCTGGATTACTGGAGTAATCATGGCTGTGATCACAGTAAGCTTTGGCGTTACTGGCTATTCTCTTCCTTGGGATCAAGTTGGCTATTGGGCTGTAAAAATTGTCTCTGGTGTACCAGCAGCAATTCCTGTTGTCGGCGATCAAATGGTTGAACTGTTAAGAGGTGGCGCAAGTGTTGGTCAAGCTACTTTAACTCGTTTTTATAGCCTGCACACCTTTGTCTTGCCTTGGTTAATTGCAGTTTTTATGCTGCTACACTTTTTGATGATTCGCAAACAAGGAATTTCTGGTCCTTTGTAAGCCACCGAATCAATAATATATCAGAGGTTTTAATCAGTTACCTCTGATATATTTTGATTAAGATTTTAGGTAGATTGTATCTAAGTAGATAAACTATTTACTTTTTTGATTAGCTTACAACAGCGCAAATAGCACTTATCTTGTTTATTTGATTAACTGATTCCCAGGAAATTTAGGAGAAAAATTATGTCCACTTTAAAAAAGCCCGATCTTAGCGATCCCGCTTTACGTGCCAAATTGGCTCAAGGTATGGGTCACAACTACTATGGTGAACCTGCTTGGCCCAACGATTTGTTATACATATTCCCCGTAGTTATTTTAGGAACTATTGGCTTAACTGTAAGTTTAGCTGTCCTCGATCCTGCCACGATTGGCGAACCTGCCAATCCTTTTGCTACACCTTTGGAAATTTTACCTGAATGGTACTTGTATCCTGTATTCCAAATTCTACGTGTAGTTCCCAGCAAACTATTAGGAATTGCTGCTCAAACAGCCGTACCTTTAGGATTGATGTTAATTCCTTTCATCGAAAACGTTAACAAATTCCAAAATCCTTTCCGTCGCCCTGTAGCCACTAGCGTATTCATATTTGGTACTTTAGTAACTATTTGGTTGGGTATTGGTGCGACCTATCCCATCGACGAATCCTTAACTTTAGGCTTGTTCTAAATCCTATTTATAGGTTTGATTCAAGTTTTAGTTGAGTTTGCGAGATATAGTATTTCGTTATTCATCATTTTTGCTATGAGGAGTAATGATCGACTGTATCTCGCTGTTTAATTTAGTGATGCAATTTCTCAGAGATTGTCGTAACCTATAGTTTATTGGTATCATGAATTGATTGAGGAGTTGATAGCTAAAGTTACACCTCTTCACCTGCATACATAATTAGAGAAAAAATGAAGTGGGGTTAGCCCGCTTTTTTTGTTGTCTAAATTAAATAAACAATTCCGACTCACCCAGAGTTGGCTGACGACCACTTTTTCCTCAACATGACTCATCCTGTTGTTCCCCAAATTATTGAACTAGCATCTCCTCTAGCTGAAGAACTCAATTTAGAGCTAGTTGACGCGGTTTTTCAAACAAATAAAAACCCACCTATTTTAAGAATAGATGTTCGCAATCCTCATACAGACACTAGTTTAGAAAACTGCGAACAAATGAGTCGTATTTTAGAAGAGAAACTCGATCTTACTGAAATTGTTCCTGGAGCTTATGTTCTAGAAATTTCTAGTCCTGGTATTTCTCGTACTTTAACCACAGAGCGAGAATTTATCGCCTTCAAAGGTTTTGCCGTAAAGATTAATACTTTTGCTCCTTACAAAAATCACCAACAATGGCAGGGAAGACTACAACATAGAGACGAAACAGCAGTTCATATCAATAAAAAAGGAAAGGCGATCGCGATTCCGCGTAATTTAATCGCCAAAGTAGAGCTTGACGACGAATAAATTAGCTAACAGAATTTTTAGCCAAGTTTATAGATCTAAGTGAATCACAATAATGTCTTTAATCTAAATTTTACTATTAGGAGTACTACAAAATGACCTTAGTCAGTTTGCCTGGTCTGAGGGCAACAATCGCCGAAATCAGCCAACGATACAATTTACCCGATAGTGCCGTTGAAGAAGCACTAAGAGAAGCTTTAGTTAAAGGCTACGAAAAGTTTCGCCGTTCTAAAAGCCGTGATGAAGAATTTAGTGAAGAATATTTTGAAAATTTTAATGTTCAGTTAGATACAGAAGACGAAGGGTTTCAAATTCTCACCACCAAAGTCATTGTTGACGTTAATAAAGACCAAATTGAAGATCGGGATCATCAAATAGCTTTGAGTGAAGTACAAGAGCAGGTTGATGACTCAGAAATTCAGGTAGGAGACTCAGTGTTAGTTGATGTCACTCCCGAACAAAAGGATTTTGGGCGCATGGCAGCAATTCAAACTAAACAGGTCCTGCTACAAAAATTACGGGATCAGCAAAGAAAACTTATTCAAGAGGAATTTGAAGATTTAGAAGATACAGTTTTACAGGCACGAGTAGTCCGTTTTGAACGTCAGTCAGCTATTGTTGCGGTTACTAGCGGTTTAGGACAGCCAGAGGTAGAAGCTGAATTACCCAAAAGAGAGCAACTGCCCAATGATACCTATCGTTCTAACACCACCTTCAAAGTCTATTTAAAAAAAGTCAGGGATACTCCTAATCGTGGTCCTCAGCTAATGGTTTCTAGAGCGACTGCGGGTTTGGTAGTAGAACTGTTTAGCAATGAAGTTCCCGAAATTGAAGAAGAAATTGTCCGTATCGTGGCTGTGGCAAGAGAAGCTCATCCTCCATCACGTCATGTTGGGGTACGTACCAAAATAGCTGTAGATACCTTAGAACGAGATGTCGATCCTGTGGGAGCTTGTATTGGTGCTAGAGGTTCAAGAATTCAGGCAGTAGTTAATGAGCTTAGAGGTGAAAAAATTGATGTAATTCGCTGGTCTCCTGACCCAGCTACCTATATTGCTAATTCTCTAAGTCCTGCCAGAGTAGATCAGGTGGTTTTAGCAAATACTGAAGAAAAGCAATCCGTGGTTTTGGTAGCTGAAGACCAACTAAGTTTGGCGATTGGTAAAGAAGGACAAAATGTTCGTTTGGCAGCTAGACTTACAGGCTGGAAAATTGATATTAAAGATATTAATAAATTTGATGAGGAAGCTGAAATGGCAAAATGGGCTGCTCAGGCAGAAGCAGCTAAGGCAAGTGCAGCAGAACTTGTTGAAGAAGAAGCAGACGAAGCAGAAATAGAGGAGGCAGAAGTAGAGCTGGCAGAATCTGACGTTGAAGTAGAAACGATTACCGAGTCAGCATCAGAAAAAGATTTAGCAACTCAACCAGCAGAAACAGAAATAGAAGAAGAAAACTAGGTAATTTGTATTTATACGGTCATAGATTATAACTATAACTATGACCGCGCAAAAAATTATACCCGTGCAATAGGCAAAAACAAGAGTTTGAAGCAGATTAATTATCGTCGATGTGTTAGCTGTCGTCGAATAGCACCCAAAGAATCATTTTGGCAAATAGTTCGCCTACCTGAAAACCATCAAATTCAGTTGGACAGAGGCATGGGGCGTTCAGCTTACCTCTGTTGCAATATTAAATGTTTAAATCAAGCTAAAATTAAAAACCGTTTAAGTAGTTCTTTAAGAACGAAAGTACCTGAAGGTATTTATCAAAAATTACAAGAACGTTTAAGCTGATAATATTAATGTCAGAAAATAAATACCAAACTTTTTTACACTTAAACTTAAAATTACACAAATAATCTGATATTTTTCTCTAAAATAGAGCTATGGGGTAATTGCCGTTAGACTTAAGACTTGATTTAATATCATTCTATGTTTAAATTTAGAATTTATTTGATAGAGTCATAAAAGTTAGATTAGCAATATTGGAAACATGAAAGACTACATGGATAAACAAATGGTCAAATAAATACAAACAGTTAACAGAGGGGCATAGTGGATGAACGGCAAAGTAAGAATATACGAACTATCGAAAGAATTAAATTTGGACAATAAAGACATTAAAGAAATTTGCGAACAGCTTAACATTGCAGTTAAAAGTCATAGCAGCACAATTACAGCATCTCAAGCAGAAAGAGTTAAAGCAATGGCTGCAAAATCCCCTCTCGCCGAAAAGACAACAAATAGCCCAAAAAAAGAAGCAACCCCGCCAAAAGCACCAGGAAAACGCAAGCAGCAAATTTTGGCTGTTCATCATAGAGGTGACGCTCCTGCTTCCTTTCAAAATAATAATTCTAATGGTGGAACATCTTCAAAATTGGTATCTCCGCCCAGTAGACCAGCATCCTCAGCTTCAAAAACGTCTCAATCAGAATCTTTGGTATCACCAAAACCTGCTCAATTTAGAGAGTCTGATTCCAATCGTCATGAGCTTAAACAATCTTCTCGAAAAGAACAGAATAACTCAGAGCCAGCTTCTAAACCAACAGCAGCCAAACCTCCTCGATTAGTTACGCCTCCTGCTCGCGCCCAGGAGAACAAGGCAAAGACAAAAAGCTCTAGCTCAGTTCCCTCACCTGTTAAGCCTAAAATAAAAATTACGGAGCAACCCCAAAATCAGCCAGAAGAAGAAAAAGAGAAAAAGAAAAAGGTTCTTCCTGCTCTGCCTAAGTTAAATCAAAGACCTCAAAAAGCGCAGGTAGCTAGCAAAGCTAAAACAACATCGGATGATGATCTAGATGATAGTCTTGCTATTGACTTGCCTGATGATAATGAGATCGATAATGACGAGATTATCAAAAAAACTGAAGTTAAAAAGGTTACCAAACTCAAGCGTCCGACTCCCCCTCGCAAAGTAAAAGAATGGGAAAACGAAGAGGAGGATGAAGGAAAACAAAAGGCTGGAAAAGCAAAAGCTACTAAAAAACGTCGTGGAATCAAACCTTTGTTGGATGATGATGACGATTTTGATTCTGATTCTAATACGGTTCAAGTAAATAAAGCTTTTAGTTTGTCTACGGCGCGTCCAACCAAACCCAAATCTATGCAGCAAGAACAGCCTGCTGCCAGCGTCAACAAAAAACCTCGCAAGCCATCTTTTAAGACAGAGAAAACTCAGAAAACTGAACGTCAGTCGAAAAATAAAGCTGTTACGCCGACTTTACCTGAGTTAATTACTTTGTCCGATAATTTAACCGTCAGGGATCTATCCCAAAGACTTAATACCCCAGAAACGGACATTATTAGAAGCTTATTCTTTAAAGGAATAGCGGTCAATATTACTCAAACTTTAGATTTAGAAACGGCTCGTACAGTAGCTGAAGAGTTGGGGGTAATTGTAAATACTCCTGAAGAAAAATCAGCAGCGACCAAAGATACAGAAATGTTAGATGCTAATGATTTAGAAAATCTTCAGCCTCGCCCACCTGTAGTTACAATCATGGGTCACGTAGATCACGGTAAAACTACTCTACTTGATTCAATTCGTAAAAGCACGGTAGCTTCGGGAGAAGCAGGGGGAATTACGCAGCATATTGGTGCCTATCATGTTGATGTAGAACATAACGGTAGCAATCAGCAAATTGTCTTTTTAGATACTCCTGGTCACGAAGCCTTTACGGCAATGCGTGCTAGAGGCACAAGAGTGACGGATATAGCTGTTTTGGTAGTGGCTGCTGATGATGGAGTACAACCTCAAACAAAAGAAGCTATTAGCCATGCTAAAGCTGCTCAAGTGCCGCTCTTGGTAGCGATTAATAAAGTAGATAAGCCAGAATCTAACCCTGATAGAATTAAACAGGAACTAACAGAACAAGGATTAGTTCCTGAAGATTGGGGTGGTGACACCACTATGGTTGAGGTAAGCGCGCTTAAGGGAGACAACTTAGATGAACTACTAGAGATGATTCTTTTAGTAGCTGAGGTGGAAGAGCTTTCGGCTAACCCAGACCGTCCTGCTAAAGGAACAGTTATTGAAGCTAATCTCGATCGCAATCGTGGTCCAGTGGCTACACTTTTAGTTCAAAATGGTACTCTGCGGGTAGGGGACAGCATTGTTGCTGGTTCTGTGTTGGGTAAAGTTAAAGCGATGGTTGATGACACAGGAAACAAAGTTGAAGCAGCAACGCCATCATTTGCTGTAGAAGTCTTAGGACTTAACGATGTTCCTGAAGCTGGGGATGAGTTTGATATTTACCCTAGTGAAAGAGAAGCTAGAGTAGTTGCTGACCAAAGAGCGATCACCCAACGCGATACCCGACTACTACAGTCTTTGTCCTCTCGTCGGGTTAGTCTTAGTACTCTTTCGGCTCAAGCACAGGAAGGAGAGCTTAAAGAGCTAAACTTGATTATCAAAGCTGATGTTCAAGGTTCAGTAGAGGCTATTCAGGGTTCTTTACAGCAGCTACCTCAAAATGAAGTTCAGATTCGTACTCTGATGGCATCTCCAGGAGAAGTAACTGAAACTGATGTAGATTTGGCAGCAGCCAGTGGCGCAGTCATTATTGGCTTTAATACCACCTTGGCTACAGGTTCAAGACAGGCAGCCGATAGAGAAGGGGTAGACATTCGCCAGTACAATATCATCTATAAGCTTTTAGATGATATTCAAGGGGCAATGGAAGGTCTGCTCGATCCTGAACAGATTGAAGAAAGCCTAGGTCAAGTTGAAGTTCGTGCCGTATTCCCAGTTGGCCGTGGTGCTGTGGCTGGTTGTTATGTTTTATCTGGTAAAATCGTTCGTAACTGTAAAATTCGCGTTCGTCGTGGAGATAAAATAGTCCACGAAGGTGAATTGAATTCTCTCAAACGGATGAAGGATGACGTGAAAGAAGTTAATACTGGTTTTGAGTGTGGTATTGGTGCCAGCAAATTCTCTGACTGGAAAGAAGGAGATATTATTGAGGCTTATGAACTAGTCTTCAAACGTCGTACCTTAGCAACTAAATAAACACGCTTCTTGTTAAAAGAAATTAGAAGTTAAGTTTGATAGTAGAGGAAGTATACTTCCTCTACTTTTTTTGTCTGTACTTTGTTATTTCGAGTAAATACTGATTGAGTTGATCTTGCTAAATAGTTGTATATTTAAAGTTAGCGATCGCTAATTATGATTAGATATTAAATGCTAAATGTCAAACGTTTACGTTCTGAACCCTTTGTTTGGATTCATCTATCGGGAATAGTTCTTTTTCCTATTTTATTAGAAGTAGCTTGGATTGGCTTGTCGCTGGGCAATCGTTTTAATTATATATTGGAACTAGCCTTGGTGATTGGCAGCGGCGTTTTTCCTGTATTGTTGATGCAGCTAACTCGCCCGTTTAACATTTTTAGTATTTTATTAGTGTCTTTAAAAGCCGAATGCTTAAGTGATGAGCAAAGGCAAATACTAGCTTTGTTTAGAACTGCCAAGCAAAAATTTTTTAGTATAGTCACAGCAGCAATTATGATACTAGCATTGTTGCTGCTCTATCGCTTATCTCCATTAGCTGTTGGTGTTGCTGACTTTTTACCCCAATGGCATATATTAGGCTTGGCGATCGCCATTACGGCTTTTTTGGCAAGTAACTTGTTTTTACAAGTACCTCTAAGCGTTTTACTGGTTTTGCTTACCAAAAAATCAAAGCTAGCTGAGATTGAACCATATCCTATAGAAAAAATAGACGAGAAGTTTACCACACCTGGAATTAAGGTAAACAAAATACTTTGGTTTTTAGAACCTGCACTCGAAACTACAGATAATGCCTGAGTGTTTTTTAAAATTTTCAATTATGTAATTCCAACTACAAACTCTTTTTGCAGTTGAGGTACGCTTATAATTATAGAGTAAGAAATATAATATTTTTCCCTATGGCAGATTCAGATATAGCAGTACAAAACGGCAGCAATCAAGATCAAGAAATCTGGAACAATCTTCAACAGGCGATCGCCAAAAGCTCTGGTTTTCAAAGCTGGAAGCAAGAAAGAAATGTGACCGTCAAAGAGAACTTGGATGTTCAAGTACGACGCTATCTAGAAGAAACTCTAGAGACTCTTGCTTACTAAACAATAGAATAATAAGGATTTGATTGATTTTTTGGTTAATTTTCGTAGGGACGTATTAACCAATGCGTCCTTGTTATAGCTATAGTTTTTAGATAACAAATATCGCTATTCATATCTTTTACCATTGTGTTCAATCCATCCTCCAGGATGATTCCCCGCAGGATTGTGATGTGTCCAATGTATTACACCACCCTGAGCATTCCACTCATATTCACCCTTAAATATAACTAAATCACCTTTTTGAAGTGAATTAATTCTGGGAGCAACGTCGATATTGTGAGCAATTAATAAGGTTTTACCAGAACTTAGTTTAATAATAAATCTTTGGTGTCTACTACCATCTAGATCATCTGCAAGAATTTTGATTACAGTCCCCTGACCTTTTACTTGAGCATTACTGTTTGGGATTTTAAAAGCATTTCCTGATGGTTGCTTGTTATTATTCAATTGATGGCGAAAGTTCTGCGTTAGAAACTAACGTCATTTTGCTAGATCCATAAGCCAATCCAATCAAAAAAATTAAAATCAGCAGTTTAGGTAAAGATCTCATTTTCGTTCTGAAAAATACCATCTTAACCCTGCATTACCTGAAATAAAAGCTCTACGATTTGTCAAGAGTGCGATCGCATTTTCCTCGATCATGATTAAGTTAGTTTAGCCAATCTAATGACTGATAAAATAAAAAGTCTGCAAGCTTACCGAAGGAAATAACCATGCGACTAAATCAGATGCTGTTTGTAACACTGCGAGAAACACCAGCAGAGGCAGAAATACCCAGTCATCAATTGTTACTTCGGGCTGGCTATATTCGTCGCATTGGTAGCGGTATCTATGCCTATATGCCCCTGATGTGGCGCGTGTTGCAAAAGGTATCTCAAATTGTGCGAGAAGAAATGGATGCAACGGGGGCGCAGGAATGTTTATTGCCTCAATTGCAGCCATCTCAGCTATGGCAAGAATCAGGACGCTGGGATACCTATACCAAAGCAGAAGGGATTATGTTTTCCCTTACAGATCGTAGCGACAGAGAATTGGGTTTAGGACCAACCCATGAAGAGGTGATCACGACTATCGCCCGTGAGACTATTCGTTCCTATAAGCAGTTACCTCTAAATTTATATCAAATACAAACTAAATTTCGCGATGAGATTCGCCCTCGTTTTGGCTTGATGCGAGGCAGAGAATTTATAATGAAGGATGCCTATTCTTTCCATGCTGATGAAGCAAGTTTAAAAAAGACTTATCAGGCAATGGATCGGGCATATCGTAACATCATGACTCGCTGTGGGTTACAGTTTCGCCCTGTAGAGGCTGATTCTGGAGCGATTGGTGGTTCTGGTTCACAGGAATTTATGATTCTAGCAGAGGCGGGAGAAGATGAGATTCTCTACACTGAAGATGGCAAGTATGCAGCCAACACCGAAAAAGCAGTATCTCTTGTGAGCGATGTTGAAACATCACCTTTTAATAGCTATCAAAAGCTTGCTACACCTGATACAGAGACGATCGCTAAATTAGCAGAGACGGTTAAATGTTCGCCGACGGTAATCGTCAAGAATGTTTTATACGAAGTTATTTATGATAACGGCATGACTGTATTGGCCTTAATTAATATTCGTGGCGATCGCGATGTTAATGAAGTCAAACTAACTAATGAGTTAACCAAACTTGCGCCACAGTATAAAGCCAAGACAATTATTTCTTTTACCGTACCCAATGCCACCGCCCAAAAGAAATGGGCAGCCAAACCTTTACCTTTAGGCTATATTGCACCCGATCTTGATGATGACTATATAAGCATCTCGAAAAACGTAGCCAAAAAGTTTTTACGTCTGGCAGATCGAACCGTTATTGACGCAAAAAACTTTGTTACAGGAGCAAATGAAGTGGGCTATCATATTGTGGGGGCAAACTGGGGGGATAATTTTAGCTTACCCGAACTCCAGGTAGATATTCAAAAGGCAAAGACAGGCGATCGCGCTGTTCACGATCCAAGTCAAACTTTAATGAGTGCGCGGGGTATTGAAGCGGGGCATATTTTCCAGTTAGGGACAGAATACTCTGAGGTGTTGGGAGCAAACTTTACCAATGAACAGGGTAAAACCGAACCTTTATTGATGGGTTGCTATGGCATTGGTGTCTCGCGGTTAGCTCAAGCAGCAGTAGAACAATCCCATGATAAAGATGGTATTATTTGGCCTGTGGCGATCGCACCCTACCATGTAGTAGTTATTGTGCCTAATATCTCTGATGAAGAAAAAATGGCAGCCGGAGAAAAGCTATATACAGAGTTTAAGCAGGCTGGGGTAGAAGTTTTGCTCGACGATCGCCAAGAACGGGCAGGAGTTAAATTTAAAGATAGTGAACTAATTGGTATTCCCTATCGCGTGGTCACAGGGCGATCGCTTTCTGAAGGCAAAGTTGAAGTAGTTAAACGGGCTACTAAAGAATCTCAAGATATACCCATTGAAGAAGTGGTGGCAACGGTTAAACAATGGATTCAGCAGAATGTTTAATCATTGTTTAACGGTCAGTTGTAGGGGCGATTCGTGAGGCACTTGCGTTGCGGTGAAGCAGTTGCGTTGGGCGGGTCAGATGCGGCTAAAGCCCCGTCAAAGTGCCGAACCCGAAGGGCGAATCGCACCTACTAATATCAATATGAATATGGATATAAAGATACTTTTATGACTACCAAAGTCACCTTAAAATAACTTAAATTATAGACATAAAACTAAAAACTGCTTACCGTCTTGAGATATACAGGTTTGAATAATTCAGATAGTGTTAGGATCTACCCACGAGAAAAAGAAGCGAAAAAATAAGGAAAATATAGTTGATGCAGGAATTTGACAAGTCGATATCCTTTGATGGTCGTGATATCCGACTCAAAGTAGGCTTGCTCGCACCACAAGCTGGCGGATCAGTGTTAGTGCAGTCAGGAGATACAACAGTTTTGGTTGCTGCTACTAGAGCAAAAGGTAGAGAAGGAATTGATTTTTTACCTTTAATGGTAGATTACGAAGAGCGACAGTATGCAGCAGGTCGTATTCCTGGAGGTTTTTTTAGAAGAGAGGGTAGACCAGGAGAGAGGGCTGTTTTAACCAGCAGATTAATTGACCGCCCGATGCGTCCTTTGTTTCCTGGTTGGCTGAGGGATGATATTCAAATTGTTGCCACCACCTTGTCGATGGACGAAGATGTTCCTCCAGATATTTTGGCAGTAACGGGGGCTTCTGTAGCTGTTTTGTTGGCAGAAATTCCTTTTTATGGACCGATGGCAGCAGTGAGAGTAGGTTTAGTGGGAGATGACTTTATTCTTAACCCTACTTATAAAGAGATCAAAAAAGGTGATTTAGATATTGTCGTGGCAGGAAGCCCTGACGGGATTGTGATGGTAGAAGCAGGAGCAAATCAACTACCAGAACAAGACGTGATTGAGGCAATTGATTTTGCCTATGAAGCAATTCAAGAATTGATTCAAGCACAGCGAGATCTAATTAAAGAATTGGGTATTGAAATTGCTACTGCCCAGCCGCCTGAAGAAGATCAAAGCCTAATTAACTTTATTAGCGATCGCGCTACTCAAGATATTAAACAAATTCTCTCTCAGTATGACTTTGATAAAAAAGCTCGTGATGAGGCTTTAGACGAAATCAAACAAACTAAGATTGCAGATGCGATCGCCAAATTACCAGAAGACGAGCCGATTGCTATGGCAACTAGTGAAGATGCTAAAGCGATCGATAAGGCATTTAAAAAGCTAACCAAAAAGTTAATGCGCAGTCAGATCCTCGAAGAAGGCATCAGGGTTGATGGACGTAAGCTAGATCAGGTTAGACCCATTTCCTCTAGGGCTGGAGTATTACCCAATCGGGTTCATGGTAGTGGCTTGTTTAGAAGAGGCTTAACCCAGGTACTTTCTATTGCTACTCTTGGTACTTCAGGGGACGCTCAGGATACTAAAGACGACCTAAATCCCCAAGATGAGAAGCGTTATCTCCATCATTACAATTTTCCAGCCTATTCTGTGGGGGAAACCCGTCCCATGCGATCGCCTGGACGCAGAGAAATCGGTCATGGTGCGCTAGCAGAAAGAGCTTTGATTCCTGTATTACCTAGCATCGAAGAATTTCCTTACGTGCTGCGGGTAGTATCAGAAGTACTTTCTTCTAATGGTTCAACCTCTATGGGTTCAGTCTGTGGTTCAACTCTTTCTCTAATGGATGCAGGAGTTCCTCTAGCTAAGCCTGTCAGTGGTGCAGCGATGGGTCTGATCAAAGAAGGAGATGAGGTCAGAATATTAACAGATATTCAGGGTATTGAAGACTTCTTAGGCGACATGGACTTCAAGGTTGCGGGGACGGATGTAGGTATCACTGCCTTGCAGATGGATATGAAAATCACTGGACTATCTATGGAGGTAATAGCAGAAGCCATTAAAAAAGCTCAACCAGCACGCATACATATCCTCGAAGAAATGCTTAAGGCGATCGCCGAACCCCGTAAGGAACTATCTCCTTATGCACCAAGACTCTTAACCATGAAGATCGATCCTGACCTAATTGGCATGGTAATTGGGCCTTCTGGTAAGACTATTAAGGCTATTACCGAGCAGACTGGAGCGAAAATCGATATCGAGGACGATGGCAAAGTTGTTATCGCTGCGGTTGAAGGCGAAAAAGCTGAGATGGCACGGAAGATGGTTTTCAACATTACCCGTAAACTGAATGAAGGAGACGTTTACGTTGGTAAAGTTACCAGAATCATCGATATTGGTGCTTTCGTCGAAATCTTGCCAGGAAAAGAAGGCATGATTCATATTTCCCAGCTAGCCGAAGGCAGAGTAGGAAAAGTGGATGACGAAGTGGCAGTAGGGGACGAAATTGTGGTTAAAATACGTGGCTTTGACCAGAAAAATCGCCTTAATTTAACTAGACTTGGTATTCACCCCGACGAAGCAGCCCAAGCTAGAGCCGAGGCAGAGTAGGAAAAGGATGAAGGATGAGGGATGAAGAATAAGGAACTACGCAAGTTGTCCATTGAATTGTTTCCTCTGCCTTCATCCTTCATAATTCGTCGCTTTTAATTTAATGGTATTGCTTTAACTTTCTTGGTTGCTAGAACTCTGATTTTTACCACTAGCTCATTCTGCATTGATTCGGTACTTCCTTCCAAAGCTGTTTGAGGTTTTGCCATCACATCTACTGCCCCAGCCTTCATCACCTCATAGATATTATCTATATCAGACTTTTGGACACTATTACTCAAAACTAAAATTGGGGTAGGACAATGTGCCATTACCTGCCTGGTAAACTCTAAGCCATCCATTTGAGGCATTTGCAGATCGGTACAGATTACATCAGGTTTAAGATGAGAAACTAATTCTAATCCTTGTTTGCCATTTTCAGCCTTGCCAATTACTTCGATATGGGGAGAAGAAATTAACATTTTTTCGTAGATGTTAATTGCCACAGAGGAATCTTCGACTAATAAAACTCTAATTTTTGCCATGATGTTTACTCTTGTTGATTTTATTTATTAATTAGTTAGTTGTCTATCTAAACGAAGAAAACAATTTTTACCTTGTATCGCTCGTTTTTCCTGATCCCTTATCCTTTTACAGCGGGATAGCACTAACTTTTTTAGTTGCCAAAACTCTAATTTTGACAATTAGTTCATTTTGAATTAATTCAGAATTACCTCCAGAGGCAGTTTGAGGTTTGGCTATCACATCAATCGCTCCAGCTTTCATCACTTCATAGATATTGTCTATATCAAACTTTTGCACGCTGTTACTCAAAACCAAAATTGGAGTAGGATAATGTGCCATTACTTGCTTGGTAAATTCTAAGCCGTCCATCTGAGGCATTTGCAGATCGGTACAGATTACATCAGGATTAAGTTGAGAAACTAAATTCAGTCCTTCTTGACCGTTGCCAGCTTTACCAATTACCTCGATATAAGCAGAAGAACTTAACATTTTTTCGTAAATATTAATTGCCACGGGGGAATCTTCAACTAATAAAACTTTGATTTTAGACATATTATTAACTAGTTATTAAAGTTGAGTATATTAATTGATTAAGGGTATCAAACAGAACTTGTTGATTAAAATTCCCCTTAGTTAAATAAGCATTTGCTCCTGCTTCTTGACCACGACGTTTATCTTCATCAGATGCCAAGGTGGTGAGAAGTACAATAGGTAATTGTTTGTATTTGCTGTTTTGGCGAATGCTGGCAGTCATTTCCAAACCGTTCATCTTAGGCATTTCCACATCGGAAAGCACAATGTCAAACTCTTGGGCTTGAATCTGCTGTAAACCTGCCAAACCGTCTTCGGCAACCACTACATCGTAACCAGCACCCTTTAGCAAACGCTGCATTTGAGTCCGAATAATGACGGAATCTTCTACCAGCAATAGTCTATTTTTGGCTATCTTTGTTTCAACTGGGGGAGAAACAGCTTGCCAGCTACCATTTCTCAATGAATGAAGCAGATCCCTAGGGTTGAGAATCATACAGACTTCACCACTACCTAAAATAGTTGCTCCTGTAATATTAGGAATACGTTTAAGTAATTTACTTTGAGGTTTAAGAACTATGTCTTGTTGATCTACCAAGTCATCGACAATTATGCCAAAGCGATCGCTACCAGTTTGGAGAATAATACAGAATAGATTATTCTTTTCTTGGGTATAGTCTTTTGGAGTAGGCAACTGGAGTAAATTTGCCAGCCAAGCTATAGAGGTATGTCGATCCTCAAAGGTAATGGTAGGATTACCTTCAATTTCATATATATCCTGGCGGGAAAGAGGAATCATGGTTTGAATGAACTCTAAAGGCAGAGCATAGGTAGTCTGGTTGAGATTGACAATCAGAACTTTGGTAGTAGCTAAACTAGTGCTTAGGCGTATCTGGAATTTGCAACCACTGCCAGGACTAGAAGTTACCTGAATTGAGCCTTTTAACCTTTCTACATTGGCTCGAACCACGTCTAAACCGACACCTCTGCCAGAAAGCTCGGTAATTTGAGTACGAGTAGAAAAGCCCGAAGCAAAGATTAGAGATTGAATTTCAGATTCACTCATGGCAGCTAATTCTGCCTCAGTACGCACTCCCCGTCTAATAGCCATGGTGTGAATACTTTTTAGATCTAAACCCCGTCCATCATCGCTAATTTCAATACCGATGCTGCTACCTGTTTGATAGCCTCTTAAAATTAGAGTGGCTTTTTGGGGTTTACCCTGAGCGATACGTTCTGCTGGAGTTTCAATACCATGATCGATCGCATTACGAATAAGATGCAGTAGCGGATCTTTGATTTCTTCTAGTATTCGTTTGTCGGCTTTGGTATCTCCCCCTTCAATCACTAGCTCAATTTCTTTTTCCTGTTGTCGAGCTAAATCCCGCACCATACGGGGATAAATATTAAATACTGTAGACAGGGGTAACTGTCTTAAATCTTGAATTCCTGACTCCAGGCGCTCGGCAATAATATCTAAACTAGAGATATCTTCATCAGCTCTGACTTTAAGACTATTAACTAAGTTACCCAAAGAGTTCAAACGCTGTTGAGTGCTGTTAAAGAAATAGCGCAAGGGTTGAAACTGTTCTGGACTGAGGTTTGGCTCAAGCTGGACAAAGATTTTACTCTGATTAGAACTATGTTTGCTCCATCCTTCCCAAAGAGCTAACATCTGATCGATTTCCGTCATCTGCTGAAAAATACGCAGTTTAGTAACTGCTAATTCACTGGCTTGAGTCATTAAGGTATCTAGCTTTTGTGGCTCAACCCTAATGGTATCAATTTGATATTCTTTGGCGGTTGTACCTGCTGTTACAGGCTGGTTAAGATTAGCTGCAACTACTACATCTGTATCTTCGAGTGGTTCTGGTTCGGCTACCGAAAAATCATACGCAAATAAATCTGCTTCGGAACTAGAATCATCTCTAAACAAATCATCTTTATCTTGCTCGGCAAATAAATCTGCTTGCGAGTTATCAACAGGTTCAGAAGTATCTGCTGCTAACATCAATAATGCCAACACTTCAAACGTATTAACTTTTACCTCATCTCCTGTAATTGCCTGATGAGAAAGTTGATTGATAGCATCAATACCTTGGTACAGGCGATCGCATAATTCAGCAGTTATTTCGCTTTTTCCTGCTTTAATGCCTTCAATACAGTCTTCTAGCTGATGCACCAACATCTCGATATCATTTAACCCCAGCATCCGTGAATCCCCTTTGAGGGTATGAGCTTCCCGCAAGAATTCTTCGATTGCTGAACTATCCTGGGGATTTTTCTCCAAGATCATCAAATCGGCTTCTAACTTTTGCAGATGTTCGCTACTGGAGGTTTTATAAAGCTCTCTTAGCTCTTCGTCTTCTATATACATAGTTTTGCTCAGGAAATTCTGGTAAAAAAGCCTTAAACCTCAAAGCTCTAATTAAACAATCGCTTTTAATTCTTCGGTAAATTTTTTCAGTTGGATTGTCGAAGCTTTTACATTTTCCATATCTGCTGCCGTATCCATTGCACCTAAGTTAAGAGCGTTAACTGCTGCTAGAATTTCTTGAATACCTACAGCCTGTTGTTTGGCTGTGCTAGAAATTTCGGAGGTGTTGGCAAATACACTGTTAACAGCCTCCTTCACCCCAATAAATGATTCGGCTGTACCCAGTGCCAATTCAATACTAGATTCTGCGGTTTTCTTACCTTCATCGGTTACCATCACCGCACTGTTCATTGCTGCCTGTACGTCTGTAACCAGGTTGTTGATCTTGTCCGCAGACTTACGACTTTGATCCGCTAGTTTCCGAATCTCCCCAGCAACTACCCCGAAACCTTTGCCGTATTCCCCTGCCCGTGCTGCCTCAACCGCTGCGTTAAGAGCCAGCATATTCGTTTGGTTTGCCAAATCCCCCACCAGTTCTGATACCCCTGCAATTTGTTCAGTTTGCTCACTCAGGTTGATAATTTGTTCGGCAATTTCTCTAACTCTTTCCTTAAGACTTTCCATCCCTTCCCTTGTTTGATCGACTGTTTTCGCTCCAGTTTCTGCTAGAGAGAGAGCCGTATTAGCACTTTTTGCCGATTCTTCTGCTTGAATTGCCGAGCGTCTTGAGGTTTCACCTAACAAATCTACCGTCGAGGTGGTTTGGCTGACTGAACTTGCCTGTTCGTTGGCAACCTTCTCTTGACGTTCTACCGCCGAAGCAATTTCCAATGACGTATTAGAGATTACCGTTTCTATATTATTAATAGCTTGAATGTATCCCCGCATTCTTTGAAGTACAAATGTCCAGGCAATTAACAACACAATAGACGCAACGGCAATCACCACCAGCATTGAGTAAGTTAACTGAGATTTTTTCTGAATGTTGTTTTCGACATACTTTTGCAATGCTGCTGTAGTTTCAGTGATTCCTTGTGCATATATACTTTTTTGTTGTTCATATTCTGGACTTAACAACAAAGCCGTGGCTTCTGACAATTTCCCTTGATTGGTTAATTCAAATGCCCGTGTTTCCATCGCCACAAGTTTGTCATTGGCTTCATCTGTATTGGTAATACCGCTGCTATCGATTAGTGGCAAAAGTTTTGCGGTTTCAGCTAGTACTTGGTCTAATTTAGGGATAGAGTCCATATAACGTTTTTCCCAACGTTGATTACCAGTTGAAGCTGCCAAACGCGCGCTAGAGGTAAGAACTTCATCTAAATAAATAATTTGATTACTTAAATCGATAACTGCAATATCCTCAGTTCCGATCTTTTTAAAGCTATTGTAGGCATCTAAAATAAACCAAGCCATGCCTCCACACAAGCCCGCA
Organism: Chroococcales cyanobacterium; assembly: GCA_038259125.1. Classification (GTDB taxonomy): domain Bacteria; phylum Cyanobacteriota; class Cyanobacteriia; order Cyanobacteriales; family Xenococcaceae; genus Waterburya. Next base: position 20,602 of record JBBSPC010000019.1, read on the forward strand.
GTCAGAATAATAGGCAGCAAAAGAATTCTGAGACGACGAAAATTACCAGACGTAATTTGATTTTTATTTTTCGTACCTGGGGTTAACTGGGTTCCAATTTTCATGAATTTTCTACCTATATAATTTAATTTAGTTAATAAAATATCTACTTAAGCTGCTAGCTCTACCGTCAACGCTCCTTGAGCGAGTATTTTTGCTAAGTTAATCACCTTCAAAGGTCGATCTTGATAATTAGCAGTACCTTGGAGATAGCTTGCTGTCTGAGAATTGATAGCAGCAGGCACAGATTTTAGTTCTTCTGGACGCAAATCGACTATATTAAAGACCTCTTCTACGGCAATTCCCGCTACCATATCGCCAACCTCAATTACTACAGCTTTGAGAGGTTGATTATGGCTGGTTATTTCTAAATTCAGAGGCTGACGAATATCTACCAAAGTCAGAATTTCTCCCCTTAAGTTCATATTGCCAATTATGTAATTTGGACAGCAGGGAATAGTCGTAACTCGCTCAATTTTGGTAAATTCTCTGACCAGGTTGAGATCTAAGCCAAAATAATCGCCATTGATGCTGACGACGGCAAGAGAAATTAACTCAGTTGGTTTATCGTTATCGATAGCTTCTCCCAGGTTGGCAGCACGTCGGGACAAAATTTCTTTAGTATTGAGGGAGGCTGCGGAAAAATATCGATCGTAAAAGCCATTTGCTGAGGATTTTGCTTCTAATTGCGACTCTTGGGCATCAATTAATGCTTCCAAAGCATCGGGATGTCGAACAAGATTATCTACATTGAGAAGCATAATGATTTCGTCATCAAGATTAATTACCCCTTCAATAAAAGCTTGGTTAATCTTTTTTTCTCGTCCATAATCTAAATCGACTTGAATATATTGATCGTCAATTTCATTAATTGTTTCAACCCGATGCACTACTACTCCCACCTGCAATCCTTGAGACTCCAGGACAATAACGCTATCGCTAAGATTGCACTGGTTAAACTTATGACCAAAACGGAGATCTAGGTGCATCACCGGCACAAATACAGAATGTAGATTGAGCAAGCCAACAACATCTGGTGGTGCTTCGGCTACGGGAGTTAATTCTGGTAATAAGAATATTTCCGTAACTTCTTTAGCGGCGATCGCATATCTGGTATTATGTAAACTAAAAATTAAATAGGGCTTGGTTGCCATATTTTCTTCCTCCCCTTCGGTTATTAGTTACTAATGTATTGACGAACAACTTCTCTAAGCTCATCTGCTTTAAACGGCTTGGTCAAATATTTATTTGTGCCAGCGATATGTCCCTTTGCCTTATTTAATAAACCATCTCGCGCTGTCACCATAATGATTGGTAAATCTTTGAACTTAGTAATTTGTCGAACAGTCTTGCAAAACTGTAGTCCGTCAATATCAGGCATAGTTAAATCTAATAACAACAGCTTGACTGACTGTTGATTTAGGATCATCAAAGCGTCAATTGCTTTATCTGCAAGTAAGACATTGTATTGATCTTGTAAAGCTCGTTTGATTGTGGTCTGAATAATTGGACTGTCATCAAAAGATAAAACTATTGGTAAATTTTCTCTATCCTGAGATCGATCATCAACAGCAAGAGTAAATGGTTTTGATACGGTTGCCGTTTGATTAGCTGGAATTCCCATCGGAGTTTGAACAAATTTTACCCAGCCATTATTAGCCCAATCAAAGTAACTTTTAGCCACCTTTAACGGATCTTTTGTCATCTTGTCGGCAATATCAATCAAAGTTGATTTGCCATCAACTGAATTTTTTAAATGTTCTATGATTTGAGAATTGCCGATCTGTTTCTGTTGGGCAGTAACCACAGGAATAGCATTCATGTCAGGAATATGGGCAGCATAACTTTCCCATTTCTGCTGACGCTGAACTAATTGTTTTTTAATCTCAGACCAATTTAAGCCATGATTATCTTCATCGTAATCAAGATCGAAATCTCTGCTTTCTTGCCATTGAGCTATCCCAGGGTAAGGTAAAAATCTTTCCAAAATTAAAATGACTTTATTAGCAATAAAAGTTTCTACCTCTTGCCAAGTAAAGACTCTCATTCTACACAATAGTCCTACTGACTCTTTAATAGACGTAAAACTGCCAATTTTTTCACTGGCTACAAACAAGGCAGCATTGATCAAATCAGGATTTAATTCCTCACCCAACATTTTGCACAGTTCTTTATTGTTAGGAATCTGCGAAATATTTATGTCTCCATAAACCAATGCTCCTTCCCGCAATATTAAGATGCAGGATCTTTGATTTTGCCAAGAGTCAACTTGAGTTTCTAAGCTTAAAATCCCACTAGTTTTTTGTTTAAATAAGGAGTCGAGAATAGAATTTAGCTGACCTGATTCATACTTTTTTGAGGACATTGTTGTTTTTTTTACTTTGACAAGCAAAAAACAATTAATAATATCGATTAAATTAATTATTGTTAAAACTATAGTTCCCAAAAAAGCGACAAAATTATCACCATAAACACGCAAATACTTATTATTATTATTTCTGCATAAGTTCTGCATCTAGAACCACGCTGTTGTTGGACGTGGTGGAGTTAATCGGTGACTGGAAGGCAAAAGAGTAAATGGCGTACCCAAAAAAAGCATTCGAGATCGTGCCATTAAATCAAAGATGGCAGCAAAAAGCAAAGCGAACTTGCGCTCCTTGTATCACTCAGTCCCAAAAGCATTTCTAGCGATTGTAGATTGTTGATGCTTCGATATTAGAAGCATTGTTTCGTAAGCTAAAAAGTCTGGAAACAAAAAGAAAATTTATTCATTTAACCAGCGCACCGCATCTTTAGCATGATAAGTCAGAATTAGATCTGCACCTGCACGTTTGAAGCTAGTCAAGGTTTCTAAGGTCACTTTTTTCTCGTCAATCCAACCATTTAAAGCTGCTGCTTTGATCATTGAGTATTCCCCAGAAACATTATAGGCAGCTACAGGTAAATTAGTTGCTTCTTTGACGCGCCAGATAATATCCATGTATGATAAGGCTGGCTTAACCATTAGCATATCTGCACCCTCAGCGATATCTAATTCAATCTCTTTGAGGGCTTCCGTGCCGTTGGCAGGATCCATTTGATAGGTACGGCGATCGCCAAAGCTGGGCGAAGAATCAGCAGCATCACGAAATGGGCCATAATAGGCAGAAGCGTATTTAGCTGCGTAAGAAAGTATCGGCGTATCCTGAAAACCAGCTTCGTCTAAACCTTCTCTAATTGCCTTGACAAAACCATCCATCATGCCAGAAGGAGCAATAATATCTGCTCCAGCATTTGCCTGGGAAACTGCCGTTTTCTTGAGTAATTCTAGAGTCGGATCGTTGAGTACTCTGCCTGTCAAATCTCCCGTTTCTAAATATCCGCAGTGTCCATGGGACGTATATTCACAAAGACAAGTATCAACAATAACCAAAAGATCGGGAACAGCTTCTTTAATTGCAGTAGCAGCCTTTTGGACAATACCGCAATCGTGCCATGCTCCAGTTGCCTCGATATCTTTATCTTCGGGGATACCAAATAAAATTACCGCAGGTATGCCTAAATCGTAAACTTCTTTTGCCTCTTCAACAATTTTATCTACCGAAAGCTGATACACCCCAGGCATAGAAACCACTTCATTAGCTACAGATGTTCCTGGTACAGCAAAGAGAGGATAAATTAAGTCATTAGCGGTAACTAGGGTTTCTTGCACCATGCGACGCAGTTGAGTTGACGATCGCAAACGACGAGGGCGATTGATGGGAAACATAATAATTTTTATACTAAGTTGGCAATTTAAAACAGCAAAACTTTACTAACTTATATTAGTTAACCTATGGTTCTACTAATTAACCTGTGGTTCTATTAGTGTAAAATGAATCTCGATCTTAATAATATTGGTCAAGACACTACTTAATGTTTTGTAATGTTTTAGCCTGAGTTTTTGTAGCCCAACTAACAAAAAGTTAGCTACAATACTAAAAGAAGCTAACTAAATTATTACTAGTTAGTACTTAATACAAGGGGCCGTAAAGGTTTCGACAGGTTAGCAAAAGCTGACTCGTGATTCAGGTCGAGAGTGAGTATCCTCTCGTAAATACAAACTCAAAATAAATATAGATGCAAACAACATCGTAAAATTTGAGCGTCAGGCAGTAGCTGCCTAAATCTAAAAATCTCTTTTAGATTTGCTCGTCTCTAGTTTGACTCCGTTAAGGATTAGAGACAAAACCCCAACGGATGCTCCTATCGGTTTTCTTTGGTAGACCCATAGGAAAAGACTTTATCAAAGAATCCTACCATCAGGGACAATTGATGATCCCCGCTCCCAGGGTAAGAAGAGCTAAACCTGTGAATGAATGAGCAAGTAAATAGTTGGTCTGGACAGCAGTTCGACTCTGCTCGGCTCCATTACATCAGTGAACAGTTATTAATTTAACTGTCAAACAAACATTGCCAAATCCCAATTTTGCCATCATCTCCACCACTCACTAAAGTTTGATGGTTAAATGCGATCGCCAGACTCTGAATTTTGCTAGAGTGAGCTTTGATACTACTAATTTCTTCGCCTGTTTTTAGCTGCCAAACTTTGATTGTTTGATCCCAGCCACCGCTAATCAAAATTTTACCGTTATGACTAAAAGCCAGGCTAGATATTCGATCTGAATGTCCAGCAAGAGTGTGAACTATTTTGCCTGTATTGATATCCCAGAGCCTAATCAAACGATCGAATCCTCCTGTAGCCAGGATATTACTATCAGGACTAAAAGCCATACAAAAAACACCAGAATTGTTGTTGATAGAACGAATTACCTGCCCATTTTCGATCTGTCTAATTCTTAACTGTAGTTCTGAACTACCAGCGCAAAATAATTGACAGTTTGGGCTAATCTCCAAACAGGTTAAATTAGCAGAAAGAGAAATGCTTTGATTTACCTTGGCGCGATTTATATCCCAAGTTTTAATGGTATTATCTGCGCCATAGCTTAATAAAGTTTTATTATCTGGACTTAAAGCTAAAGCTAGTACAGCCTCAGAATGACCATCAAAATATCCCCCAAAAGTTTTAATTATTTTTTTCGTCTTCAAATCCCAAAATCTAATTGTTTTATCTTTACTACCGCTAATTAAAGTTGTACCTCTGCTATCAATAAATAAAGACTTGATAAGATCAGTATGACCCCGAAGAGTAGCAATTTTCTGACCTGTATTTATTTCCCACAGTTTAATTTCTCGATCGTTATCGATGCTGGCAAAAGTCTTATTATCTGAACTGATAGCTACAGATGTAATAGGTTGATTTGCTACTAAAATTGACTTGTAGCATTTCATAACTTGAGTGTTAACAATATTTTGGTGAGAAACATTTGCTTGAGGTTTAGAAGTATCGGGAGAAGATAATCTAGTTTTATTCTTTGCCTCAATCTGATTAGCCATCTCAAATTCTGCTGCTGCTCGATATTCATAACCTAGTTTAGATAGAATAAAGCCACGATAGTGATAGGCTTCTATATAATCTGCATCCAACTTAATCGCCTGAGCAAAGCTAATTAAAGCATCGTTATAATTTTGTTGTGCAGCATAATCGACTCCCTGACAATAATAAAAATCAGGAGTATTTTTCTTGATGGATACTTGTGATTGAGAATTACCAGGAATTTGCTCTAAAGTATTATGCTCAAGTTCCTAATAAGATTTAATTGCCGTATAAGCTTGATTGATTTTTTTGATTTCTATTTCAGCCTGAGCTTTTAGTCTAGAATCGTGAACATATTTATCTGGATGCCAAATTTTTGCTAAGTTACGGTAAGCTTGCTTAACTGTTTCTGGAGATGCAGCAGAATCTATACTTAGAACCGCATAATATTGAGCAATGTTATTCATATCCTATGCTAGGCTATTGTCGATTAATCAAAGCATAGTAGATACATATTTCAATGACTGTGATTTCGTACTTAGTATCTTCCTTAATATTCTTAGATTAAATGGCGATCGCCAGAAAACCAGAGAATTTAGGAAACGAAGGGTTTAATCTCTGTCAAAACTTCTCCTAGTTTACGTTTCGCTTCCATAAGCTCATAAGCATTTTGTAGCCGTAAAAAATATCCTTCTGATAATCCAAAAAAACGACATAATCTCAAATCTGTATCTGCTGTAACTCCGCGTGTTCCGTTCACAATTGCATGAATCCGATTAGATGGTACGTTTATCGCTTTTGCTAAAGCATTTTGACTTATTTTAATTTCTTCTAAAAATTCTTCTTTGAGAATTTCACCAACTTTTGGATTGTGTAACAATTCATTGTTCATGATGAAGTACCTTACTATTTTGTATCGGTGGTTCTATATTTGTAAGTTGCTAAAATCTGAATATACTGTTGAAAAGTATTTACTGGTTAATGATAATATTATTTAATCAAATTGCAGACAAAATACATCGAGTAGAAATTAACTTAAATTGCTGGGTTTTGAGAACTGAACAGCTATCTTGATAAGCTTGCAATGCGGGTGTGTTCCCTTGTTTTAAAAAGGCGATCGCATTTTGAGCAGCGGGTTGGTGTTGTTCCAGCCAAGGATTGCTAGTAATATACTCTGGCGTAAAACTATTTGCTTCGAGTAGCCAGAAATCAATTTTGTATTGGCGGATAAACTGTTTAACTACTGCAATATCGTTACTGTAGCTGGCATTAATTAAATCGATAACCTTTTGCCGAAAAGGAAAATAATAGCCTGTGTGATAAGGGATAGCGTATTCTTGACTAACCAAAATTGAACGTTGAGCAAAGGTAGGTAAATTGTCTGCTTCAGAAGCCAGAGAAGCAACCATGATATCCTTTGGCTGCTGCTGCAAAAATTCGTATAGCTCAACTGCATTTCCCTGGACATATTGCGTCCAAACAAAGTTGTTAGTAAGGTAAGGATAAATAACTAACAACATACCTAAAAAGACAAGGATTAGTTTAGCTAATAATCTTTGATAAAAAAGAGTTTTAACTAGACGTTTAAAAATTACTTTAAACAAAAAATGAGTAATAATTGTCAGGCTAATGCTTGCTGCGATCGCCATAACTATTCTCAAGGAATTTTGAGTATAGCGACTGGGTAAATGTAGTTTAAATAATAGTAAGTGAGCAATGCCAAACATTACCAAAGAAACTAAGATCAAATCAGTTATAATTCTAAGCTTGGCAGTGACTTTTTGCTCCAAAGGAAAAGCTTGCTTAAATTTTAGAATGAGCGGTAACAAGACGGCAAAATAAGTCAAGGGAGGAATCAAGGCAGAAGCAATCCTCAAACCGCTACGACTGCCACCAATCCAAAAGTCAAAAGGATGGCGATCGTTGAAAAAAGCCGAACGTCCGTTAGGAGCAAAATCAGGCAGACTACGAGCCTGTGCTACGGTAATTGTCGGCGAAAATTCAGAAGTAGAAATAACGTAAGGAAGCAGCACCAGAAAAGCTACCGATAAACCTATAAAACAAAATAAAAAGCCTTTTGATAGCCGTGGTTTATGACGTAGAAAACTAGCTTTAAGCTGCCATAATTTGATAATTAATAATCCCGAACAGATAAATACAAAAGAGGGGTAAAATAATCCTAAAAGTAAAATTATAGTGCTTGTTCCTGATAAGGATTGGCGTAAATAATAATATAAAAAAGCCAATAATAACGGAATGGCAAAAGCTTTAGGCGTACCAGAGATTAAACCATCCTGCATCCATAAATTTTGATTGAGTAAAAGAGCAGCTACAAACCCTGTAAAAGGAATTGGTAACAATTGCATAGTTAGCGCAAAACAATAATATGTAGTTATTACGCCTAAAATACTAGGTAGTATTTTGCTGGTAACTAAAGGATCGATCTCAAAAGCTGCGGGTATGGCATAGGTTAGTTTATAGCCTAAAGGTGCAACAGATTGAAAATAATCAGCAATCAAATCGTGAGGAAATAACTGTGGATCTAGAAAGCGACGCATCCAAAATACGTGCTGTCTGGCATCATCCTGCACAATGTAGGGACTGTCAAAAGCTTGTTGCAACGCCATCAAGCTATAAATAAGAGAAAAGAAAATGGCGATCGCTAACCAGAAACGAGAATATTTATGAGATAATTCAGGCTGAACAGTAAAAAATAATTGCTCAATTTTGTTTGCCGACATAGGTTAGCTCAAAAAATAATCCGAACTGAGGTTCGATTATCGATCATTTTCTCAAACAATTAATAATTTTGCTCAAAAACTAATACTTTTCTCCAATAGGTTTAGTATGATAGCTGGCAACTAGTAACTAAGTTTTTATTGTACATATGCTGTAATCGATCAATATCTCAGATTGTATAAAATCTATATTGAAGATAATTTAGATGCCTGAAATAGTTGAAAAACTTGCTGCAACTCGAATTTAACTGACCGATTGAAAACTTTGATCGATTCTTAAGCTCTCAAAACTGCTATAAGCAAAACAGTAGTTTCAAATAGCAAACTTTGTATGATAAATCGGACACATAGTATCGGGGATAGAGCGATCGTCATTGGTGGTAGTATTGCTGGATTGCTTACTGCTATTGTACTTGCCGATTATTTCACCGAAGTAATCGTTGTCGAAAGAGATCGGTTGCCGACAGAACCCAACTCACGCAAAGGAGTACCACAATCGACGCAGCCACATATTTTACTTACCAAAGGCTACAGAATCTTATTAGAATTGTTGGGCGAAAGTTTTAGTGTTGAATTATTTCAAAGAGGTGCTTTAACTATTGATTGGGGACGGGAATTTTATAGCTATGGCGAAGCAGGATGGATGGCTCACACGGGTGAACCTTCTGACCTAATCTCCATAACTTGCAGTCGTCCTTTACTAGAATGGGCGATCGCTCATCAACTAAAAAAACAGGCTCAAATAAAGTTCTGGGAAGAACATCGTGTTACTGGGCTAATTTACAACCGACAGGAACATCGAGTTAAAGGAATAATAATTAGCTCATCAAGCAGTCAAGATGAGAAAAACTTAACTGCCCAGCTTGTCGTAGATTGCAGCGGTCGTAGCTCTAAAGCACCCCAATGGCTAGAAGATATGGGCATAACTGCGCCACCAGAAACTGTAGTCAATCCCCATCTCGGATATGCAACTCGTCGCTACCGAGAGCCAAACGGCTTTCAAGCTCCTTGGAAGGTTATGTTAATCAATCATTCTCCTCCAGAACAAACTAGATTGGGATATTTAGCCAGGATAGAAGGGGGAGAATGGATTGCTACATTGGGCGGTTATGAAACAGACTTTCCTCCTATTGACGATAAAGGATTTTTGGATTTTGCCCGTAGTCTGCGCCATCTAAGCTTCTACCAAGCGATCTCTCAAGCCGAACCTATATCGCCTATTTATGCTTACCGAGCAACTACCAATAGGTTACGACATTATTAAAAGCTCGAACTTCCTTCAGGATTTATCGTACTTGGTGATGCCGTTTGTTCTCTTTGTCCAGTTTACGGTCAGGGAATGACTGTAAGTGCCTTGGCTGCGTTAGTCTTGCAAAGATGGTTGAGTAAAGCACAGAAATCCTTTAACCCTAGAAAATTATCATCTTCTTCTTTTCAGAAAAAATTAGCCAAAAGTAATTCCTTACATTGGAATCTAGCTACCGCACAAGATTCTCGTTTTTTAAAGACAAAAGGAAGAGTCGAGCCAACCTTTTTTGATGGCTTACTTCAGCCATATATACAAAGATTACAAGAACGAGCAACTTATGATCCCGAAGTATATGTTTCTTTTATGGAAATAGGGCATTCACTTAAATCGCCAAGAGCTTTTTTTTCTCCCAAGCTTTTATGGCGGTCGTTTATTAAAAAGGATGTTTAAACAGCTAATATTAGTTCCAAGTAAAAGCGAATAGCAAATATATTTTGTCTTGTATCGTCTTTCGGTTGAACTGACCAATTGTCATTATTGTCTAACTTCAAATCATCCTAGGTTATTTCTAGTTCGGAAACTTTGTCATTCCATAGAATTAGATATGCCAGCGATCGCTTTAACCGATCACGGGGTAATGTAATGTATGGGGCGATCAAATCCAATAGAGCTAATCATCTAAAAAATCTCACTCAAATCCAAAACAAAACCAGGTAAAATATTTTCTCCTGATAAAGTTTGGGGATTGTTTAAAATCTCAATTTGTTTGCCAGGACGATATATTTCTACAGTTTTGGCTGCTGGTTCAATTAACCAACCAAGTTGAACACCGTTATCTAGATATTCCTGCATCTTGGCTTGCAAGTCTTCATAGCGTTGATATTTCAGATCGCTTGGACTGACAAGCTCAATTACAAAATCAGGAACGATAGGAGGAAAACCTTGCTTTTCTTTTAATGTCAATGCATTCCACTTGCCTAACTCCATCCAACTGACATCAGGACTTCTTCTCGCACCGTTAGGCAAGACAAACACTGTAGAAGAATCAAAAGCCTCTCCTGTACCATCTCGATCTGTCCAAATTCCTATTTGCTGTGTCAAACGACGGTTTTTTCTTCCTGCTTCTCCACCAGTGGGACTCATAACAATTAACTCTCCATCTTTGGTTAATTCCATTCGCGCTAGTTGTTCGGCGTATGCCAATTGCTCAAATTGTTCTGGAGTTACTTTAAATCCTTTGGGAATAGCGATCGCATCCATTGTTCTATTGCTCAAATCTCTTTTAATTACAATTATAAATCTAGTGATTCTATTAACTAATTTTTAAAGGCGATCGCCTGTTCTGGTAGGAATAATAACTTTAGTTTTGGTGGGCAAAGATCTTTTCCTGAAACGAGGTTCGATCCTAATTATGTTTTGCCCACCCTACAAAGCTACAAGGCGATCGCTCTTGACCGACTTAAAAGGTGTTGAAAATATACGTAAGATAAAAAAGCGTAGATGGCGCACATTACGAATCAAAAAATGACCTGCGATCGCCACACTCAAATCATAAATATTTATACCCAATTTCCCCACGACACCAATAAAATCATTGATAATTGGTAATTGATCATTGATTGTTGATTTCTTATGTCTTTTGTTGGCTTACATATCCATAGCGACTATAGCTTGCTTGATGGTGCATCCCAGATTCCTCAGTTAATCGATCGCGCTTTGGAATTAGATATGCCAGCGATCGCCCTCACGGATCATGGAGTAATGTATGGAGCGATCGAACTAATTAAAGTCTGTCGAGGAAAGGGTATCAAGCCGATCATTGGCAATGAGATGTATGTAATCAATGGCGATATAGAAGTCAACATCACCGAAAAGAAAAAACGCCACCGCAAATACCATCAGGTAGTGTTGGCAAAAAACACCCAGGGATATAAGAATTTAGTCAAGCTAACCACTATTTCCCATCTCAAAGGCTATCAGGGAAGCGGTATCTTTGCCCGTCCCTGCATTAACAAAGAACTGCTAGAGAAATATCATGAAGGCTTAATTGTTACCAGTGCTTGCTTAGGAGGAGAAGTTCCCCAGGCAATTTTAAAAGGAGATCTGGCACAGGCAGAAAAGATAGCCAAATGGTATCAGGACTTATTTGGCGATGATTACTACCTAGAAATACAGGATCACGGTTCACCAGAAGATCGGATGGTGAATGTAGCAATTGTTAATATTGCTCGTAAATTAGGGATTCAAATCATTGCTACGAATGATTCTCACTTTATCTCCTGCTATGACGTAGAGGCACACGATGCATTGTTATGTATCCTGACTCAAAAGCGCATTACCGATGATAAACGACTGCGCTATAGCGGTACGGAGTATCTCAAGTCCGCAGAGGAAATGAGGCTGTTGTTTCGCGATCATTTAGAAGATGATGTAATTGAAAAAGCGATCGCCACTACCGTAGAAGTAGCCGATAAAGTTCAGCCTTACAATATTTTAGGTGAACCTCGTATCCCCGATTATCCAGTTCCCCCAGGACATACCGCCGATAGTTATTTAGAAGAAGTTACTCGCAAGGGTTTACTAGAAAGACTCAAGTGTCGCAACCATCATGAAGTTCCTGCTGAATATATGCAAAGGCTAGAGGTAGAACTTAAGGTCATGCAGTCAAAAGGCTTTTCTACCTACTTTTTAGTAGTTTGGGACTATATAAAATACGCTAGAGACAATGACATCCCAGTGGGACCTGGAAGGGGAAGTGCAGCAGGTTCATTAGTAGCATATTGCCTTAAAATTACTAATATCGACCCAATTCATCACGGTTTATTGTTTGAGCGGTTTCTCAATCCTGAACGGAAGTCTATGCCTGATGTAGATACAGATTTCTGTCCCGATCGCCGTAGCGATATGATTAAATACGTTACCGAGAAATATGGTGAAGCTAATGTCGCCCAAATTATCACCTTTAACCGCATGACTTCCAAGGCGGTATTAAAAGATGTCGGCAGGGTGTTAGGAATCGACTTTGGCGATCAAAATCGGATTGCTAAGATGATTCCTGTAGTGCGCGGGAAGCCGACTAAGCTTAAGGTAATGATCTCCCAAGGCACTCCCGAACCTGCTTTTAAACAGGCATACGAAAACGAAAACGTACCTATTTATGACGATAACAAAGAGGAAATTGGCTCGGTTGCCGTTCGCAACTGGGTTGATATGGCAATTCGGATTGAAGGTACAAATAAGACCTTCGGAGTTCATGCTGCGGGAGTAGTTATTTCTTCCCAACCTTTAGATGAAATTGTACCTCTACAAAAAAATAATGATGGCTCAGTAATTACTCAATATTACATGGAAGATGTTGAGGCGATGGGTCTGTTGAAAATGGACTTTTTAGGCTTAAAAAATCTAACTACCATTCAGCGAGCAGCCGACCTAGTTCAGAAAACCCAGGGTGTTACTTTAGATTTAGATCAAATACCTCTAGACGAACGCAAGGCATTAGAAATCATCGCTAAGGGTAAGCATAAAAAGCTGCCTGCGGATATTCAAGAAACTCATAAACTCTTCCGCGCTGGAAATTTAGAGGGTATTTTTCAACTCGAATCTGACGGCATGAAACAGATTACTAGAGACTTAAAACCTTCTGGGATTGAAGATATTTCTTCTATCTCCGCTCTCTATCGTCCAGGACCTCTAGACGCAGGACTAATTCCGATTTTTATCAATCGCAAACATGGTCGAGAAAAGGTTAGTTATCAGCATCCTCTATTAGAATCCATCCTCAAAGAAACCTATGGGGTAATTGTCTATCAAGAGCAAATTATGAAAATTGCTCAAGAATTAGCAGGTTATTCTTTGGGTGAGGCTGACTTATTACGCCGCTGCATGGGTAAAAAAAAGCTAGCCGAAATGGAGAAACATCGAGAAAAGTTTATTGATGGTTCGGCTAAAAATGGTGTCAGAAAAGAGGTAGCTAATGAGCTATTCGATCAGATGGTACTGTTTGCCGAGTATTGCCTCAGTTACGACACAGAAATATATACCGTTGAATATGGGGCGTTGCCCATTGGCAAAATAGTTGAGTCAAAAATCGAATGTAGCGTTTATACCGTAGATAAGAATGGTTTAGTTTATACTCAACCTGTAGCGCAGTGGCACGATCGCGGTATACAGGAAGTTTTTGAATATACTTTAGATAATGGCTCAAGCATTCGTGCTACCAAAGATCACAAGTTTATGACTATTGATGGACAGATGCTACCCATTGATCGGGTATTTCAAGGAGGTTTAGAGCTTAAAGAAATTGATTCTCTTAAATACAAACTACAGCCTTCAGCAATGAAACATTTTAGTGGACATTCATGACCTACAATATTTATTGCTGTGATACGTTATGAATCCTAGGGGCGAATCACAATTCAAAGGGGCTGTCATAATCTAAAAACGTAATTGCATTATGCTAATTGTTATTTGTGGTGTGACTGCCAGCGGTAAATCTAGTTTAGCTTTAGAAATTGCTCAACGTTTAAACACAGCGATCATTAGCGCAGATTCTCGGCAGATATACCGCGAGTTTGATATTGGCACAGCCAAACCATCTTTAGCCGAACAAAAATTAGTTCCCCATTACCAAATTGATATTTGTGAACCAACCGAGACATTGACTCTAGCAGAATATCAGCAGCAAACTAAAGAATTGATTCAGACCAATAATGATTCTTTGCCTTTACTAGTAGGTGGAACGGGACTATATTTAGATGCAATTACTAAAGGCTTAAAGATTCCTAAGGTATCACCACAGCCAGAATTGCGATCGCAATTGTCTTCTCTAGGACAAGCACAAATTCACGGCTGGTTAGCTCAAGTTGACCCCGAAGCAGCCAGAAAAATTCATCTCAACGACCAATTTAGAACCTTAAGAGCCTTAGAAGTCTTTTATGTTACGGGTGTTCCTATTTCCGCCCAGCAAGGCGAAAATTTACCTAGTTATCCTATTTTACAGATTGGTTTGGACGGCGATGTGGCAGCTTTAGACAATAGAATCGCCATCCGCACCAAGCAAATGATCGAGATGGGATTAGTCCAAGAGGTAGACTATCTCTGCCATAAATACGGTGAGAATCTATCTTTATTAAATACCTTGGGTTATGCCGAAATCAAACAATATTTAGCTGGTGAAATTAATTTAGAGCAGGCGATCGCTCTAACTGTTACTCACACCCGTCAATTTGCCAAACGCCAACGCACTTGGTTTAGAAAAAACAAAAACATCCATTGGTTTGATAGTGGTAGTTCTAATTTAGTTGAGCAAGTTTGGCAAACAATACAGCAATTTGTTAGTTAAGGCGATCTCTTTTTAGTATAGTTATCACCAAGCCAAGCAAAAGTGCCAGTGCCGCTTAGAAGGCAAAAGTAGCCGACGTTACAGGCAAAGCGTAGTAACTTGTAGCTTGGACTTTGGACTAATGACGAGGTTGAGACAGATTGTTTTTGAGCCAAGCAGCGTCTTGGACGCGATCGCAAAGAACTTCTAAAACTCTAATTCCTGTTATCGGCAGATTTTCAAGCAACTCTTGTAAATGCTGCCAATCATTTATATATTTGTGTTCGATATTGTAAGCAGCGCACAGTTGAGCAAAGTCAACTGACTGAGGCGTAGCAAAATATTCTTCAAACAAGGCGAAATTGGCGATCGGTAACATTTCAAAAATTCCGCCACCGTTATTATTGATCAGCACAATAGTTAAATGCCCTTGAAATTTTTCATGGAGCAAAAAGCCATTAGTATCATGTAGTAAAGCTAAATCTCCTGTTAACAATATCCCTGTATCTTGATAGGCAATTCCTAAAGCAGTAGAAAGGGTGCCATCAATTCCATTTGCTCCACGACTAAAATAAGGAACAAGATGATGATCATTTGGTTGCCAAAAATATTCCGCATTTCGCACAGACATACTGTTGGCCAAGAAAATTGGTGTAGTGGTAGGTAAACTACGAGACAGCAACCAGGCAGCCTTCCCTTCATACATTGCCTCTAGAGATTTGAGAATGTTATCTAAATTAGTTCTCGTTGCAGTTTCTAATTCACACCATTGGTAGCAATATTTTGAGCAAGGGCGGTTTTCTAGCTGGGAATTTAGATTATGGGCAATTTGCTCAATTGAACTGTGAACATGAATCGTTTTTCCATGGAGAGGATCGAAGTTTTCAATCCGAGTATCGATAATCCAGCGTTCGACAGTAAGATCCTCTAGCCAGTTTCTTAGCTGTTTGCTGGTGGGAAGTTCGCCAATTTGAATAATTACTTCAGGAATAAGATCTTTGCTTGCCTGATTCTGACGCAAAATTGAATCATAGGTAGAAATTAAATAAGGATTGAGAGAACTGTAGTTTCTAATAGGAGATAATGCTTCGCCTAAGACAGGAAAAGACAATAGTTGCGATAAAGTTGCGATCGCCTGACAATAAGCTTGAGGATCTTTTGGTTGAGCCAAACCAGCAATTATAATTCCTGATTTAGTTTGCCAATTATTCCAGGGTAAAGAAAGAGCCTGACTATTGATGGGTAAAGGACAAGCAACTGCCTTAAAAAAGTCTTGAAGTGGAAACTCATTTTTAAACTCAGCTAATTCTGGTTGTTCTATCGGGGCTAAAGGTTCACGGAAAGGAAGATTAAGATGTACTACTCCAGAGGCAGGAAAAAGAGATTGTTCCCAAGCCTGAACTATATTTTGTCGCAAATAGCACAACATAGCTAAATTAGCTTCAGGCAGAGCAAGCTCACACTGCCAGTTGGGCAGATTGCCATACAGCTTTGTCTGATCGATTGTTTGCCCTGCATGACAATGGCGTAATTCAGGCGGGCGATCTGCCGTTAAAACAATCAAAGGTACATAACTTTCTTTTGCCTCAATTACCGCAGGATAAAAATTTGCTCCTGCTGTGCCAGAAGTACAGACTAGTGCAGTCGGCAAACCAGTTTTCTTAGCTCTCCCCAAAGCAAAAAAAGCTGCTGAACGCTCATCTAAAATGGGAAGGGCTTCAATTCCTAGATGATTGGCAAATGCCATGGTCAAAGGAGTAGAGCGCGAACCAGGACAGACTACCGCCATGGTCAAGCCACAATGGTGCAGTGTTTCTACTAGTATTGATGCCCATAATGTATTTACATTCCGAAAGTCAATCATTTAGCAGTTATCGATCGATCGGCGATCGGCGATCATTTAAAAGAATTAAACCAAAGCCTTCAAAAGCGACTGTAGTTTTAACTGTACCTCGTCAAATTCTTTACTGGGGTTAGAGCCAGAAACTATACCAGCCCCTGCATAGAGTCGAGCGTGATCGCCATCTATTAATGCCGAACGAATACCGACAATAAATTCGCAATTTCCTTCGGAGTCTACCCAGCCTAAAGGAGCGGCATATAAAGAGCGATCAAATTTTTCATAATGACGAATTTTTTCACAGGCAACTTTTGTAGATACCCCGGCAACAGCAGGAGTTGGATGAAGCAGAGCAACTATTTCCAAAGGTTCAATATCTGGCGGTAAATGAGCATAAATTGGTGTCCAGAGATGTTGAATATTAGATAATTTGAGCAGTTGCAAAGGTAATTGCTGAGGTTTTAAATCAATACTGCGTAAACGCTCAATTATAAAATCGCTAACGGCTTTATGCTCCCGTTTTTCCTTTCTATTTTTGAGCAGTAAATTAGCTAGATGTACGTCTTCTGTAGTGTTTGCGCCTCTAGGGGCAGAACCCGCTAGGGCATCGGTGACAAGCTGTCTATTTTGGACGCTAATCAAGCGTTCTGGGCTAGCACCAAGAAAGTTCTGTCCCGAACCGTTACTGGTGGAAAATATATAGCAGTCTGGATGAAGCTGACGCAGATTGCTAAGAGACTTAATTATCTGAAAGGGGACAGGTGAGCGTATATCTGTGGTGTGGGCAATGACAATCTTACTCAATTCATTGACGGCGATCTCATCTAAGGCAGATGTCACAACCGACTTAAAATAGTTAGGATCTTGGGACTGATCTCGCTCAGTAGACAAGAAATTGTTTTTTCCCTCAACATTTAATCGTCCGACATCAGACCAATTAATATTATTTAACTTTTGTTGAATAAGGTTGACAAAACAACTTTTATCTTGTCCTTTATTAAGAGGATAATTTACAATCAAACAGCAGTTTTTATTTTTTTTAACTATTTGAAAACGAGGCAAAAATAATGTACCTGATTTGAACGGTTCAGATTCTTTAGGATCGGCAAAAAAAGTAAAGCTACAGAATACACTTGGCTTGCCTAAATTTAGAGTATTTTCACCTTCTCTGATCGCCTGCCCAAAACACTCTTGTACAAAACTCTGTGCTAGATCAAATCGCGATTTAGACCCCGTATAATTTTGACGAGCAATGCCCCAAGCTGCTACTGCTTCTTGCTTACTACGATTTTCCCAATAAAAATGTAGAGTATTAGTATGACTAAAGCTTTGTAAGCAAGCAAGAGGATCGACGCTAGGAATTTGACAAGCAAAGCTGATAATTTTTGTATCTTTAGTTACTACAAAATCCAACTTATTATTGCGCCAAAAATTTTCAAATTCCGTATGATTATCTTCTAAAACTAAATTATTAGACTGAGTTAAAAAGGACATAGAGTTTTTAAATTGTGTCATTCTCAAAAAAGTTTCGGCAGCAAAATTACCAAATAATATTGAGCTGGCTATCTATTAGTAAATAACTAATTAAAAAAAGCAAAATTATGATATTTATTATAGGCTACTAGCTGCAATAATCATAGTAAATCGATGCAATACATAGCTTTGAGTTGGTTTAGCTCGATCGACCAAAAACGAAAGAAATGAGGTAGAAGATAAACTTTCATGAAACTCCATAAATACCTTATAGCTATACCTGGTAGTGTATTAGAGGTCGTCTTCAGAGCGGAACGATCGCACTTTCAGCCTGCTTCATCATTTTTATGACTACTAAGCAAATAACTCAACAAAAATCTAAGTTATGGCTAGCTGCTATTAAACCACCAATGTACAGTGTGGCGGTCGTGCCGATTGCGCTCGGTACAGCAATAGCTTTTGCCCAAACTCATCTGTTTAATTCCCAGATATTTTTTACTTTTCTCGGCTCGGCTATTTTGATCATTGCTTGGCTAAATCTAAGTAACGATGTCTTTGACTCAGAAACGGGTATTGATATCCATAAAGATCACTCGGTAGTCAACTTGACAGGCAATATATCTCTGATCTTCTGGCTGGCAAATTTCTGTCTGCTTATCGGCATATTAGGTATTTTATCTCTTTCTTGGCAGCAGCAGGACTCGACTGTTTTAAAGTTAGTACTGCTGTGTTGTTTTTTAGGCTACACCTATCAAGGTCCTCCTTTTCGTCTGGGCTATCTCGGCTTAGGAGAAATAATTTGTTTTTTGACCTTTGGTCCTGGTGCAGTATCGGCAGCATATTATGCTCAAACTCAGACATTTTCAGGCAATAACCTAGCAATATCGAGCATAGTTGGGGTTAGCACGGCAATCATTTTATTTTGTTCCCATTTTCATCAGGTAAAAGATGATTTAGCTGCTGGCAAGCGATCGCCTATTGTCCGTTTAGGAACTAGTAAAGGTGCAAAGGTGTTAAGTTGGTCAACCGCAAGTATTTATATTCTGACAGTAATTTTGGTTATCACAGGTACACTACCGTTTTTGAGTCTAATTATTTTTGGCAGTCTTCCTTTTGCTTATCAGCTAGTAAGTCACGTCAATCAAAATCATCACTTGCCCCAGAAAGTAAGCAATAGTAAGTTTATTGCCATAAATCTCTATCTTTCTAGCTCATTGTTACTAATATTAGGATTGATTCTTAGCCCATATATTTAACAACTTATGTCTAAAAAAGTGATTCGCACTAATCACGCTCCCGCCCCAGTTGGTCCCTATAATCAGGCGATCGCAGCTTCTGGTCAAATGCTCTTTATTGCTGGGCAAATACCTTTAGATCCTCAGTCAGGAAATATTGTGGGAGAAGGAGATATCACGGCCCAAACTAAGCAGGTAATGAGCAATATTGAGGCAATACTAATGGCCGCTGAAGCTAATTGGGATAGTGTAGTTAAAACTAGCGTTTTCTTGACCGATTTAGCCAATTTTGTGCCAATGAATCAAGTTTATGCCCAATACTTTGCCGAGGAAACAGCCCCAGCCCGTGCCTGTGTCGAAGTTTCTCGTTTACCAAAAGATGTATTGGTTGAAATTGAATGTATTGCAGTGATTAATAATTAATTCCCTAAAAAATAGAGATCGAGGTGATATATAATAGCTCACCTCGATCTTTAAAAGTGTCTTTTACACCTATCGACAATTACCTACTTATTTAGTCAGCATTTCTACTGATAGACGTTTGAAGGTTAATCTTTCCCCTTCTACATCGACAAAAATAGTGTCACCAGGATTATATTCTCCCCGTAAAATAGATTTAGCGATCGCCGTTTCTAAATAGCGAGAAATAGCACGTTTTAGAGGTCTTGCACCGTATACGGGGTCGTAACCCAACTCTGCCAGATAATCTAAAGCAGCATCGGAGATTTTCAAAGACAGCTTTTGTTCTGCCAAACGGCTTTCTAGACCTTTAACCTGTATTTGAACAATGTTGCGCAACTGTTCTTTAACCAAGGCATGGAAGATGATAATTTCGTCAATCCGATTGAGGAATTCAGGACGGAAATTATCCCGCATCGCGTTCATTACTCGCGATCGCATTTCTTCATACTGAGTATCATCCCCCGATACATCTAGGATGTACTGGGAACCAATATTACTGGTCATGATGATAATCGTATTGGTAAAGTCTACGGTACGCCCTTGAGAATCTGTTAACCTGCCGTCATCTAAGACTTGCAGCATGATGTTAAAGACATCAGGATGAGCTTTTTCGATTTCGTCAAACAGAATTACAGAATAAGGACGACGGCGAATTGCTTCAGTTAACTGTCCACCTTCGTCATAACCCACATATCCTGGAGGCGCACCAACCAAACGAGATACGGAATGTTTCTCCATATACTCAGACATATCAATGCGAACTAAAGCCGCTTCTGTATCAAATAGACTTTTAGCCAAAGCCTTGGCTAGTTCGGTTTTACCAACTCCAGTAGGACCAAGAAAAATAAAGCTAGCAGTAGGACGCTGGGGATCGGCTAACCCGGCGCGAGAACGTTGGATAGAATCAGCAACCGCGCTTACAGCTTCTTCTTGACCAATTACTCGTTCATGGAGTTCAGCCTCTAGGTTAAGCAGCTTAGATTTTTCTGATTCAATCAGTTTTTTGAGGGGTATACCTGTCCACTTAGCAATAATTTCAGCGATGTCAGACTCTAATACTTCCTCTCGCAACAGAGATTTACCACTGGTTTGTCTCTCAGCCAGCTTCTGTTCTATTTCGACAACTTGTTCTTGGAGTTTGGGTAATTTTCCATGACGTAGTTCGGCTGCACGATTGAGATCGTAAGCCCTTTCTGACTGCTCAATTTCCAAATTGACAGCATTGATCTCTTCTTTGAGAGCGCGAATTTGGTCGATGACTTCTTTTTCTGACTGCCATTGAGCGTTAATCTCTGACTGTTCTTCTTTAAAATCGGCTAGTTCTTTTTCTAGTTTTTCTAACCTTTCTTTAGATATAGGATTATCTTCTTTTTCTAAAGAGAGTCTTTCCATTTCTAATTGCAGAATTTTGCGGTCAACTTCGTCTAACTCTTCAGGCTTGGAGGTGATTTCCATCTTCAGTTTTGCCCCCGCCTCGTCTACTAGGTCGATCGCCTTATCGGGTAAAAAGCGATCGCTAATATAGCGATTAGACAAACTAGCAGCAGCAACCAAAGCCGTATCGGCAATTGTTACCCCGTGGTGTCCTTCATAACGTTCTTTAAGTCCACGCAAAATAGAAATAGTATCGATTACGTTGGGTTCATCTACTAATACAGACTGAAAACGTCTTTCTAAAGCTGCGTCTTTCTCAATGTATTTACGATATTCATCTAGGGTAGTAGCCCCAATACAGCGCAGTTCGCCTCTAGCCAACATTGGCTTGAGTATGTTGCCTGCATCCATTGACCCTTGTGCTGCACCTGCACCCACAACGGTATGAATTTCATCGATAAACAAAACAATGTTGCCTTTAGATTCAGTGACTTCTTTGAGGACGGCTTTGAGACGTTCTTCAAACTCACCTCTTAGTTTGGCACCAGCGATTAACGCACCCATGTCTAAAGCGACAACTTGGCGATCGCGCAAAGACTCAGGTACATCTCGATTGATAATTCTTTGTGCCAGTCCTTCGACAATAGCTGTCTTACCAACTCCAGGCTCACCAATAAGTACAGGGTTATTTTTAGTACGACGAGATAGTATCTGAATGGTACGGCGAATTTCTTCATCACGACCAATAACAGGATCTAGTTTACCTTCTCTGGCAAGTTGAGTTAGTTCCCGCCCATACTTTTCTAGAGCGTCATACTTTCCTTCGGGATTTTGATCCGTCACTTTTTGCTTTCCACGCACCTGTCTAATAATTTCCTTGAGTTGTTTTTCGCTTAAACCAACATCTTGTAGTAATTTACGTCCAAAGCGATCGTCTTGGGCAAAGCCTAAAACTAAATGCTCAATGGAAATGTAATCGTCATCAAATTCAGTACGATATTTTTCCGCCCGATCTAATAGGCTATCTAAACTATATCCTAAAAAAACGCTACCGTTAGAATTACTGACTTTTGGCTGGCTATTAATAAACTGGTCAACTTTATTCCGCAGCAGCTGCACGCTGACATTAGCTTTGTTAAAAATACTGCTGGCTAATCCTTCTTCTTCGATTAAAGATTTAAACAGGTGTTCTGTTTCTACCTGTTGCTGTTGACTGTTTTTAGCGATGTCTTGAACATTGGCGATCGCTTGCCAAGCTTTAGCGGTAAATTTTTGCGGGTTGTTTGGTTGCATATTTTTCTTCTCGCTTAACTAGGGGATAAAAACTTTGATCTAATAATTTGATTTATCACTTAAAGCTACTACGCAGGTAGTCAATTAAAAGGCTTAAAGCCTAGAGCTTTTGTTAAAAATATATGCCTAATCTGACTATATCTAGGAGAGATTGGGCTTAAAAGTTCGTTGTCTATAAGTTAAAAACTTTATTCTTTGATTTAATGTAATTGTAGCGAGAACAAAAGCACGTAGTTAGGTAGGATACCCCAACCGCTCAATTCTGGTTTTCCCAGTTTTAACAGCCATAAAAACGAGTCGCACAAGATTGTCAGTTAAATAGACTTCTTGCATAAGTTCGATTAATCTCGGTTGTGTTTAGGGAAAAGGGAAAAGGTTAAAGGTAAAAAAAAATTAATTTGGATTTCTAATGTATTTTTGCAAGAGATCTAATATTAAAATTCGCCAAACGGCGGTCGAAGGTGGGTGGTCGAAGTACGTTTATCTAAGTTTTCTGGCTGACAAATTGAATTTGACATTAAGATTTGTTGCTCAAGAACTTGATCTATTACCCTGACAGTGGCAAGCTGAAATCATCCTCAGCAAAAGAATGTAGCGATAATTACATTCTGGATTTTTGAGCATAATGGCTAGACGTACTCTTTCCCCTAATTCTGGGACAATCAGAACTAAGTTTTTAATATTTAAACGCCATTTTCTATCCAAATATCTAAACCCATTCCGTTAATGTAATTTAGGAGACAATACATAATGAAATTAGCTTACTGGATGTATGCTGGTCCAGCACACATTGGCACTTTACGTATCGCTAGTTCTTTTAAAAATGTTCACGCTATTATGCACGCTCCTTTAGGAGATGATTATTTTAACGTCATGCGATCGATGCTAGAGAGAGAGCGTAACTTTACTCCCGTAACCGCCAGCATCGTCGATCGCAATGTTTTGGCGCGGGGTTCACAAGAAAAAGTAGTAGATAATATTACTCGCAAAGATAGAGAAGAGCGTCCAGATCTGATTGTGCTTACTCCTACCTGCACCTCTAGTATTTTGCAGGAAGACTTACAAAACTTTGTTAGTCGTGC
Organism: Chroococcales cyanobacterium; assembly: GCA_038259125.1. Classification (GTDB taxonomy): domain Bacteria; phylum Cyanobacteriota; class Cyanobacteriia; order Cyanobacteriales; family Xenococcaceae; genus Waterburya. Next base: position 44,102 of record JBBSPC010000019.1, read on the forward strand.
CTCGATGGATACTCAAGGGGACGTGATGCTGGCTGATGTAAATCACTATCGCTATAATGAGTTACAGGCAGCCGATCGCACTTTGCATCAAGTAGTTAAGTTTTATCTGGAAAAAGCACGGAAAAAAGGCGAGTTACCCACAGCTAAAACTGAAAAGCCCTCAGTAAATATTATTGGTATTTCTACCCTAGGTTTCCATAATCAGCATGATTGTACTGAGTTAAAACGTCTGATGGCGGATTTGGGAATTGAGGTAAACGAAGTTATTCCTGATGGTGCTTCGGTACACAATCTTAAAAATTTACCCCGTGCCTGGTTTAATCTTGTTCCCTATCGCGAGTTAGGCATGATGACGGCGGAATACTTAGAGTCTGAATTTGACCTGCCTTGTGTAGACATTGCGCCGATGGGTGTAGTCGAAACTGCGCGCTGTATTCGGAAAATTCAGCAGGTAGTTAATGCCCAGGGTGCAGAAGTAGATTACGAGGGATACATTAATAACCAAACTCTATATGTATCGCAAGCAGCTTGGTTTTCTCGCTCAATTGACTGTCAAAACCTAACAGGTAAAAAAGCGGTGGTGTTCGGTGATAATACCCATGCAGCAGCCATGACTAAGATACTCGCTAGGGAGATGGGTATTCAGGTTGTCTTGGCTGGTACTTACTGTAAGTATGATGAAGATTGGTTCACTGAACAGGTAAGTGAATATTGTGATGAAATACTAATTAGTGATGACAATGGCGCAATAGGCGATGCGATCGCTCGTCACGAACCTTCAGCTATCTTTGGAACCCAGATGGAACGCCATGTAGGGAAACGTTTAGACATTCCCTGTGGTGTAATTGCGGCACCAATTCATATTCAGAATTTTCCCATTGGCTACAAGCCATTTATGGGTTACGAAGGAACTAATCAGATTGCTGACTTGGTTTATAATTCTTTTACTTTGGGTATGGAAGATCACCTCTTAGAAATCTTTGGCGGACACGATACCAAAGAAGTTATTACCAAAGGTATTTCTGCTGATTCTGATTTAAATTGGGATAAAGAAGCAAAAGTAGAACTAGGTAAAATTCCTGGTTTTGTGCGCGGTAAGGTTAAACGCAATACCGAAAAGTTTGCCCGCGATCGCAATTTATCAGAAATTACCTTAGAAGTTATGTATGCTGCTAAAGAATCTGTCGGCGCATAAGCTTAGACGCTGTACGTGAATTAGCTTTTCTAGGTTAGATCTTTATTGATCTAACCTGCTTGTTTTGAAACGATTAGCTCAAATAACCAATTTACTAATTCCACATTCCGTAATCATGTAAGGCAAATTCTAGTTGAATCATCAATCGAGGAGAATTTACTGGAGGCGAACCACGATGAAAACAAAATGGATCTTCAGCAAATCCAAACCCAGGTGTTCCACAAATATTGACAATATTATCTAAACCGTAATAGTCAGCAATACCCCGATCGGATTGACTCCTCAGAATGTAATGGCTGAATTTTCTTTTTTTATGGCTACCAGCTACACAAAGATGAGAACCGCTTAAAGAATTTACCTCTGTAAGATAAAAAAAGAATTTTAAGGTGCGATAGTCATCTAGATCGTAATGAAATAGTACCAGAGGATTACCTATTTCTCCTTTTCGAGCATAGGCTTCTTTTTCTCCTACAAAAGACCATCCCATATGACTACGCACCAAAACTGGATCATTTTCCAAATATTTAGCTGCGATCGCCTTTAGTTTGGCATCGCTTCCAAGTTTTTTTAGAGCCAAACAGTTTATATTGGCATCTAAATAATTGCCAATTAAAATATCTTGATTGTATTTTATGGCAGCCTGTTTTTTTTCGTCTAACTTGAATTTTAATTGTGGATTTCCATCTACACTTATTGGCGTTGAGTAAGCAAACTCAAGTATTTCTTGTAAAATATCTGGAGGTAATGTTATGCCTAAACAATAGCCATTTTCTTTAATAGCTAGAACAACTTGGTTAATATCTAGGTCTTTAAATATTGAAGCTACATTTTGATGATCGTCAGTTTTATTAGAGCGATCACGGTAATAAAACTTACCCAGATTACGACCAAGAGGAAATCTAGCCACTATAAACATCAAAAGCCATCTATAGTCACGCTTGACACATTTTAAATATTGATGATGTTCAGTCAATTTAGCTTGACTTTTAAACCAAAAACTTTTGTATGTATTTTCTTGTTTGAGCTTGGCAATGAAATCAATTAAATACATAGCTTCAGCTTTATTAATTGCTACAGGATAAATAGACACATAAAATTTATTTATTCCGTAGGGGCATCACGATTTATTATTAAATATGTATTTATGATGTTAGTCAAGGAAAACTAGAAGTTAGGCATAAAGTCCTAACTTCTAGTTTTAGATTGCTCATTCACCTTGACAAAATTTAGATAAATCAAGACAATTAGAAATTGGGCATTCAATACCTGCTCGGATCGGGTTTTTTAATAAACGCCAAGTTAGAAACTAGGTATTCCGATTGAAGTTTCAGTCGGCTTTAGTTTGACACGGCTACCCTTACGGCAATATCAAAATAGATAAATTTTATGACTTACGCAATTGTTGAAATCGGCGGTACACAAATTCAGGTTGAACCTGGTCGTTTTTACGATATCAATTTACTAGCTGCCGATCCTGAATCTAGCTACAC
>JBBSPC010000020.1:0-46159 GCA_038259125.1 Chroococcales cyanobacterium
AATTATGTCGTTTTAAGAGTTCTTCTATTATTTAATAGTGGTTCTACTTTTACAATAGTGAACAAGCTACAATTACCCACTCACAATCACTTCAGCTATTAATTCTCATATCAACTTTTCTTGGTGCAAGATCTGAGTTAAGGAAATAGTAGAAAAATTACTAAATATAACTTTGAGCGAACATGAAAAAATTATTAATTAATCTATGATTGCTCAATAAAAAACTGGCAAGTTACAATAACTCACCAGTAAAATAGTTGACGTAACCCCTTATATTTAGGACTAATATCAACTACTCTTTTTCTTCAATTACCCGATCAATCAGACCATACTCCTTCGCTTCGTAAGCAGACATAAAGTAGTCGCGATCGGTATCTTTCTTAATTTTCTCGATAGACTGCCCTGTGTTGTCAGCCATCATTTGGTTTAGCTGATCGCGAATACGCAGGATTTCTCTTGCTTCAATGTCAATATCTGTTGCCTGTCTGCGTCCTTGAACACCTCCTAAAGGTTGGTGAATCATAATCCGCGCATGGGGTAATGCCAAACGCTTACCTTTTGTACCACCACAGAGCAAAAATGCACCCATAGAAGCAGCCAAGCCAACACAGATAGTTACAACTTCCGATTTAATATGACGCATGGTGTCATAAATCGCCAGTCCAGCAGTTACCGAACCACCAGGAGAATTGATATATAAGTAAATTGGCTTACCAGGATCATCAGAATCGAGGTAGAGCATAATGGCAATTATTTGATTTGCCAAAGCATCGTTAACGCCTCTGCCGAGGAAGATAATACGCTCACGATAGAGGCGATCATAAATGCCAATCCAGTCGCTATATTGCTGACCAGGCATTTGATAGGGAACTTTAGGAACACCAATGGGCATAAGATTTTTTACCTTAGTTATTTATTACGTTTGTTTTAAGTCAGAGTAGAAACAGGAGTAGGTAGATCGCTTGTACTTTCTAGAACTTTGTCAATCAACCCATACTCCTTCGCATCTTGAGGAGTCATATATAGCATCCTGTCTGTATCTTTCTCTAGTTTTTCGATTGGTTGACCAGTATTTTGACTAAAAATTTCTAGTACGGCACGTTTATTTTCTAATACTTCCTTAGCACGGATTTGAATGTCTGAGGCTTGACCCTGAGCACCCTGACGAGCTTGATGGAGGATAATCGTACCATTTGGCAAACTAGCGCGATAGCCTTTTGCTCCTGAAGAGAGGATCATGGCTGCTGTCCCCATTGCCTGACCAATACAAATAGTATGTACTGGAGGCTTGATGTAGGAAATAGTGTCGCAAATTGCAAAAGCTTCGGTTTCAAAGCCAATTGAATCTCCACCATACCAAGATGTACCAGTAGAATTGATATACATAATGATTGGCTTTTCAGGATCATCAAATTGCAGATAGAGCAACTGAGCCACAATCAACTCTGTAACGTCAATGCCAATCTGATCTTTATATTCGTCAGGAGATACTAAAGGAAGTCCTAAATAAACGATACGTTCTTTTAGTAGTAGAGAAGGTAAATCTGGGGGTGGAGTGCGATACATACTACCACCTCCTCCTCTGTAGGGTGCTTGTACTGCCTGAATTGGTGAATTCATAGTATTTTTAAGTTAATTTACCTCTTAATATTGTTATCTCCCAGGGCAAATTGGTGAAAAAACAACTAATAAACTTTATTTATGCTTCTATGCCAAGGTTAGTAAAATGATTTTAACGCATCTATTAAGCCAGGATTAAGCTAGTTTTAATTCCTAAAACCGAACACAACCGAACCATTTTCATTTTTTCTTTGCTGTTGACAATCACTTATGGCTAGAACGATCGCTCTAATTGCCCACGATGATAAAAAAGACGATATAGTAAAATTTGCCATTCGTCATCAACCCTTATTAGCTCGCTATCATCTGATCGCCACAGAAATTACGGGTAAACGTATCGAAGACGCTACCAATTTGACAATAGAACGGATGGCATCGGCATCTGTGGGAGGAGATGCTCAAATTGCTGCTAGGGTAGTTGCAGGGGAAATAATCGCGGTCATTTTTTTAATCGACCCCTTAAACGCTCAACCTCATGAACCAGATATTCAGTCACTGCTGCGGATTTGTAATGTTCATTTAGTTCCTCTGGCGACTAATTTGGGTACGGCAGAAGCGATCGCCACTAGTTTGGCTCAAAGTTTAGTCGCTCATTTGATCTTTAATCCCGTATCTGGTGGAGGCAACCCAGAGCAGGATCTAGAGTTTATCAAACAAATGCTAGATCCCCATTTACACCTGGAGGTTCATTTAACCAGCCTCGATATCAGTCCTCAAGAATTAGCACTTCAGGCGATCGCTCAAGATGCAGATCTGATTATTGCCTCTGGTGGTGACGGTACGGTTTCTGCGGTAGCAGGGGCGATAATTGGCACAGGTGTTCCTCTTGGTATTATTCCTAGAGGCACGGCAAATGCCTTTGGTATGGCGTTGGGCATCACTCAACAAATTAATCAGCTACGACGAGCCTGCGAAATAATCTTGGCAGGAAAAACCCGAGTAATTGATGCAGCAAGGTGTAATAACTTGCCCTTAATTTTATTAGCAGGCATTGGCTACGAAGCCGAAACCATTGAAAAAGCCGATCGCGAAGTGAAAAACCGTTGGGGCCCGTTGGCATATATTATGGCAGGTTGGCAGCAGCTAGACGAACAGCAGCTATTTGATGCAGAAATTGAAATTGAAGGGGAAATGAGAACTTTTCAGGCTGGAGCAATTACCATTGCCAACGCTGCGCCTCCTACCTCAGTATTGGCTCAAGGAATTGGCGAAGTGGTGATGGATGATGGCTTATTAGATATTACTATTGCCACGGTAGATAACAAAATCCAGGCTGTGACCACTATGCTAAGTATGCTTGGTGCAGCTTTGATTAGAACTAGTGCAGAATTAGATAATATAGTTCATTTGCGATCGCGTAAAGTAAAAATCTCTGCCAACCCAATTCAAAAAGTTGTTTTAGATGGCGAAATTATTGGCAATACGCCTCTAGAAATTGAATGTTTGCCCCAAAGTTTAACTGTTTTTGCTCCCGTCTTGTGAAGGTTGAAGTTTACAATAGCAACAGTTTTGTAGCCTGGGCAAATTCCTGAAATTGGATAGTAGTATTCAATCAAATAATTTTTGCCCACAGATTAGAGTAGTTAGGTGCGGAACATTTTTAGATTTCAACGTCAATATCAATAAATATTATTATTTAAACCTATTGGAGATAAGTAAATGAAATTCTCTGGAAAGATGAGCCAACTATTTTTGGGAATACTGGGCTTTAGTGTTGCTATAGGTATTTTAAAACTAGAGCTACAGCCAGAAATTACCCAGGCTGCTATTACCCAAATAGCTCAGGCTCTCTCACCAGAAGAAGTTAACCTGCGTGCCAAACAAGTTACTGTACGTATAGACGGGGCTAATACTGGCTCTGGTGCGATCGTTGACTATTCAAACAAAGTTTACACTGTGCTAACCAACTGGCACGTGATGAAAAACCCAGGAGATTATGTTGTTGAAACTATAGACGGTAGGCAACATCAGGTAGATACAGCCTCAATAAAGCAGTTGCCAGGATTAGATTTAGCTGTATTGAAGTTTGACAGCACTGAAAACTATCAGGTAGCTCAAACTGGTGATTCATCAAACCTAAACGAAGGACAAAGTATTTATTTTGCTGGTTATCCTGGAGAACTGCGCACAGAAGATAATCGTTACTATCGTTTCTTTACGGCTAGCTTGGTGGGCATATTACCAAAATCGACTGATAATGGCTATTCTCTAATTTATAGTGGTGAAGCCTTTCCTGGGATGAGTGGAGGCCCTGTTTATAACCAAGAAGGGTATATGATTGGAGTTCATGGAGAGGCAAATATTAATGCCATATCTGGAGGCACTTCTAACTATGGCATTCCGATTAATAGCTATAAAAGTGCGATCGCCAAATTAAATAATTCAACGCCATCAACTCCTCCTGCCAACAATACAGCCAGCCAGCCAGAGCTTAAAACTCCTAAACCAACTAATAACCAGCCAGAAACTCCAGGTAATTCTGGAGAAATTTCTTCTGTTCCTACTTTTACCCCAGATCGGGCAAACACCCCAACCCCTAAAACTCCAGAACAACCAGAAGCTACTAACGAGTCTCAAGTTAAAACTCCAGAAGTAGAGAAACAGCCAGAAGAATCCGCCAAACCTGAGCCACAACCATCAGAAGCAGAGAATGAATCAGCACAAGCCACAAATTCTCAACCCGATCCAGTAACATCAGAAGCTACAAGCACATCTACTACCTCACTTTCTTTAGTCTCTCCCAAAACTGGCATTGACTACACTAAGCTGCAAGATTTACTTAAGGAAAAAAAATGGTCAGAAGCAGATATACATACCTATCAACTAATAGAGCAAATTATTAAAACCGCTAAACAGGAAAATAAACACGTTTTTATTGAATTAAAAGCCATTGCTCAGTTTTCTTGTCCCGATCTTAGAACCATAGACAACCTCTGGGAAAAATACAGCGACCATAAATTTGGCTTTAGTTCTCAGCAGAAGATTTGGCAAAGCGTCAATCAAAAAGGCGATTATTCTACTGAAACCTGGCGCAAGTTTGCTACAAAAGTGGGCTGGAAAAAAGGTGATGTAATCAACGGTAGTGGCTATTTACTATACGATGAGCTTAATTTTGATCCTTCAAAAGCACCTCAAGGTCAATTGCCTTGGTGGTTTGCTCTACCAGATGAAGAACAAAAGGTAATTAAGCAATTATTTGCTAGCTGCAACTTTAATCCTAGCGTTGAAGAGTTAAAGGCAGAAGCCGAAAGAGATAACCCTAAAAAGTCTCCTGAGAATACCTCTAGCAATACTTCTAATAATCAACCTAATATTAATAAAGCTCCTAAATCTTTTTAACAATCTTTTTAACAATTAGCAGTGGTAGAAATGAAACACCATCAAACAGCCTTAAAAATAAAAACTACAGGAAAATCACTCCATAAAATTACTCGTCAAGTCGAACAAGCAGTAGAAAAATCTGGCGTTGCTACAGGCTTGTGTACTATATTTGTGCGCCATACCTCTGCATCTTTATTAATCCAAGAAAATGCCGATCCTGATGTTTTAGTTGATTTAGAGAACTTCTTTGCTCAATTAGTCCCTGAAGACGCTACGCGATATATTCATAGTGCTGAAGGAATGGATGATATGCCTGCTCACATTCGTTCTGCTTTAACCCATACTTCAGAACATATTCCTATTTCTGGAGAGCGATTAGTTTTAGGAACTTGGCAGGGTATTTATCTCTGGGAACATCGTCAACGGGGCAATCAAAGAGAAGTAATTGTCCATGTTAGTGGAGATGAACATTAAACTTAGTAATTACTGATTACTAATCAATTATCGTTTTGAATAAAAATAAGTTTGTTTATCATATAACTTCTTCTGCTGAGTGGAATGCTGCTCAACCTCAACAAGAGTATAAAGCACAAGATTTTGACAAAGAAGGATTTATTCACTGTTCTTATTGTCATCAAATATTGACAGTGGCGCATCGATTTTTCAAAGGACAAAGTGGTCTTGTAATATTAGTTATTGAATCCTCTAAAATAAATAACAGTCTGGTTGAGGAAAATTTAGAGGGGGGTGTAGAGCTATATCCTCATCTTTATAGTGTATTGCCAACTAAAGCGGTTAGTAACGCGATCGCTTTTCCCTGTGATACTGATGGTAACTTTACTTTGCCAGATGAACTTAAAGTTTAGATTAGGGGATAAATAATATTTATCTCGATTACGCTCGTCTTAGAAATGCGATCGCCCTTCATGGAAAAAGTAAAATCTTGCGGTGTAATCTGCTTTACTCAAACAAAACAGCCATCATTTCTCCTGATGAAGCGGTCGTATCGTTATGATTTGCCCAAAGGTCACATTGAACCTGGGGAAACTGAACTTCAGTGCGCTTTGAGAGAATTGTTTGAGGAAACAGGAATCACTAAAAAGCAGGTTTGCTTAGAGCTAGATTTTCGTTTTAAAACTATTTATTACCCTCGATACAGACGTTTTGGCGGAGATAAAGTTGAAAAGTCTTTGGTTATTTTTTTCGCCTGGGTAAGTGAAGAATTAGAAATTGTGATGACAGAACACAATGCTTCTGAATGGGTAAAATGGAATCCTCCCCATTATTTTCATAACCGAATTATAGATGAGTTGCTGTTGACAGTCGATCGGCAGTTGATTGTTAAAGGTAAACGGTAGGGGCAAACGGTAAGACAGTTGCGGTGGGTCGAGACCCCTAAAGGGTTAACAGTTTAACGGGGGGAACCCCTTAAAGCGATCGCCTTCAGCTTTTTGTGCATTTTTTTCGGCAGATAAACCCTCGTTCTAGTGTAATCAGGATTGACACTTTTAGCTTTTTTAGATGCCTGAGTGTTTGAATGTGCGGAAACGCGACGCACAGCGTCGCCAGTCTGCGAAGCAGACGATGGCGCGAACGCGCCGTCCTCGGCTTGTGACTCGGAGATTGTATGGAAATATTTCTAGAGAAGTTCCAACAAGAAAACAAAGAGAAGATACATATTATTCAATTAGACAAAGGGCTTGCCCAGAGGTAAATCCAATTGAAAGATTGTGGTAGTATATTAAATATCATTTGCGATCGCTTTGTTTTATTAATCTAGATGATGTTAAAGAAAAAGTAGCTAATATCTTAAAGTCTTTAGATAGAGAAGTTATTATTTCTTTAGCTAATTGGAATTGTTTTACTGAGGCTTTATCTCTCTAGTTACTTTGGAAAATTGGTATAAAAACCACTTCTATCAGCTTTAGTTGATTTTTTATTTCCCGACAAGTCTATTAATAATAGTAAAGAACCAAGCTTTGGAGAAAATTTATTAATTGGCATCATAAAATATTGATTACTAGAAACCTATGGAGTGGCTAAAAAAAAGGAAACTGCAAGCAATTGTATTATTGGGAATTCTAAGCTTATTACTGGTCATCAGCCTCTCCCAGTCCACTCTTTTGACAACCAAGACCATAACTAAGATTCCCTCTAATCTAAGACCAACAGGTTCTTCTCTTGCTTTTGAGCATATTGTGGTCGACCCTTCTCCGCCTTCGGGATTAGACTGCTGTCTAGATGTGGTGGCAGTTGGCGACCTTGACGGAGATAAAAAGCCAGACGTTATGGTTGGTTCTCAGGAATCTATTGGAGCGGTTTGGTATCAAAATCCTGACTGGAAACGATACGTCATCAGCGGTGGTGAGTTTACGACAGATGGTGAAATTGCTGATATAGATAACGATGGGGACGCTGATGTCGTTCTTAGTGACTATGGCAAGAATGCGATCGCCTGGTGGGAAAACAAGGGGCAGCCATTCTCCCCTTCTGGTTGGGAACGACATCAAATTGGTAAAAATTTTTCTCACGATGTATCTGTGGGCGATCTAAACGGCGATCAAAATCTAGATGTCGTTATGTTCCGCAAAGACGATCCCCGTCAACTTACCTGGTTTGAAGCACCGAAAGATCCTCGACAGACATGGAAACGCCACGAAATTGATACTCCTCCTGGAGAAGGATTAGATTTAGGCGATATTGATGGAGATGGAGATTTAGATATAGCTGGAGGAAGCAACTGGTACGAAAACCCAGATGGTCGGGGACTCAGTTGGACTAAACATCTGATTATTGATAATTGGGATGAAAAAGAAGAATGTCGGGACATTATTGCCGATATGAATGGTGATGGAAAGCAAGACATTGTTTTAGGTCACTCTGACGGTGAAGGCAGAGTATCCTGGTTTGAAAATCCCAGTTGGACAGAACACGCCATCGAATCTGAGTCTTTACAAGGGGCGCACAGTTTACAGGTTGCAGACTTTGATGGAGATAGCGATCTGGATGTATTTGTTGGCGAAATGAATACTGGTGGTGGCAAAGTCATGATTTATGAAAACCTTGAAAAAGCCGAGAGTTGGAATCGTAACATTATTACATCTACAGGAACTCACAATGCTGTTGTCAAAGACATGAATGGGGATGGCAAACCTGATATCATCGGCAAAAACTACCAAGGAGAAAAAGTTGTCGAAATCTGGCAAAATCAAACTGAAAAAGAAAAAGCTTCCAAACTCGATCGCTGGACATACATTCAAGTAGATAATAATAGAGATGCTTACCAGAGATCTAAAAAGTACAAGAGGTTAGTTAGTTGGGTAGGTCTCGATGCAGTCCGCTATTTCGGTCTAGGGATGGGCGATATGACTGGCGATGGCTTCGGGGATATTGTCTCTGGTCGCTACTTCTATCGCAATCCTGGTGGCGATCTTACAGGCAAATGGGCTCGCGTTGAATTTCCCGTTAATGTAGATGCCATGTTGGTTACTGATGTGGATGGGGACGATCGTGCCGACGTCATTGCTGAGGCACTGCCAGATGTGTATTGGCTAGAAGCAGGCGATCGCCAAGGAAATTCCTGGAAGGCTACCAAAATCGGGACATTACCGCCAACGGAATATGGAAATGGACAGGGATATGCAACAGCGCAGATTGTACCAGGAGGCAAACCTGAGATTCTCCTCTCTAGTGGAAAGCGCGAAATTTATTACTTTGAGATTCCCGATAATCCTTCGGCTGAAAACTGGCAGCTTACGCGGGTTACAACTGAAGCAAGTGAAGAAGGTATTGGTATTGGCGATTTAGACGGTGATGGCGATATTGATATCGCTGCTAGTGATGTGTATACTGTCGGAGACAAGATTGCCTGGTGGGAAAACCCTGGCAATGGAGCTGAAGATTGGGCAAAACACAAAATTGGCAATGTAGACTTATGGCCAGATCGCTTTGCAGTTGCTGACGTCAACAACGATAAGCATTTGGATATTATTGTCAGCGAAGAAAATGAAGGGGAAGAGCCAAATGCACACGTCTATTGGTTTGAACAACCTAATAACCCTAAACAACCAAACTGGATACGCCATCTTGTGACTACTCAATACACCACTAATAGTCTGGATGTTTTGGATATGGATGGCGACGGTGCCGTAGACATTATCGCTGGAGAACATGGCGGTACAAAACTACTCAAGATATTTAAAAACGTAGAAGGAGGTAAAGCCTGGATTGATTATACGGTCGACAGTGGCAAGGAAAGCCATTTGGGTGCAAGAGTAGCCGACTTAAATCGAGACGGCAATCCAGAAATTGTTAGCATTGCCTGGGACGACTATCCTTATCTCCACCTTTGGCGGAATGATTCCTAAATTTCTCAAATTTCATGGCAGTGCTGATGATGGTTATTGTGTAGCTAGAAAGAGGAAATAGCTAGTTCGACAGGGAATCAAATCTGGACAATACATCGAAGGAATTAACAGCACAAAAACTCTTTTGAAAACGTTTTATTGGTCAGGTTGGACAAAGACTTGAGAGTATTTTTCAGGAGATTCAAAATACTGGTCGTAATCCCGAACGGCTTTTGAATACTGTTTCTGGTTGCACGACCCATATGGCAGCAGAAATTACTTACCATACTTTGCGACTTCTACTTCGTTGTCAGTTCAAAATTGACATCCAAACATTTCAATTTGTAACTCTTGGCTTAAATTTAATTTACATCACAATGGTTAGGGAAGATCAACCAGGAAATAAAATCATTGTCGCCTATTTAGTACCTAGACCTAATGCAGCTATTGAAATGACGGGTGTTCGTCAGCAGTTTTTAGAAAATACTCATTTAATTGACGCTATGGGGAAAAAATCTGAAGAAATAATGATCGCTCACACACCAGCAAAAGCAACTCAATCTTTTATTCAAGCGTTAAAATTTATTATTAATTAAAGTAATCCGCTTCAAACTCTTTGACCGAGTAACTAAAACTATGAGGCTTTTGATTGATTGTCAATTGTCAAGGGTATACGTACTTGAAAGTTAGTTTTCCCTGGTTGTGACTCAAAACGCAAATTACCTTGATGTTTTTGGACGATAATACGGCGAGAAATATCTAAACCCAAACCGCTTCCCTTGCCTACTTCCTTACTGGTAAAAAAAGGTTCAAAGATACGGGACTGGATTTGGGGGGGAATTCCTGCACCATTATCAATGATTTCGATCAGCACACAGTTATTTTCTAAGCCAGTGCGGATAGTTAGTTCACCTTTACCATCCATGCCATCGATCGCATTATCGATTAGGTTTGTCCATACTTGATTTAGTTCACTACCGTAAGCTGAAATCTTGGGAATCTTGGCACTGTATTCTTTACTAACCTTGACGCCATACTTAATCTTATGATGCAGAATCTTGAGGGTATCGTCCAATCCTTCGTGGAGATCTATCTCTTGTACCGCAGCTCGATCCATATAGGAATAATTTTTAATTGCCCCTACCAAGTCAGAGATTCGACTGGTGCTTTGTTCTACTTCATTTACTAAGCCATTCATTGTCAAAGTCGCTTCTAGCCACACTAACGCCTCACTAAAAGCTTCAGACTCCATGTCTTTAGCCAGGGTCTGTAATTGAGATGGTTGTATTGCTGCACTTACCAAACTAGGCGATAACTCCCAGGCATTTTTTACTCCTTTATTTGCTAGCCAGTCTGTTAATTCATCTTCAAGATCGCTTTGTTCTAGAGGAGATAAAGCTGATTTGCTGTTTGCTTGAGCGATCGCCTGTTGCTGTAATTCTCCCAATAACTGACGATGATGGGCGGAAAAATGTTTACCCCGAAGAGAGAGCATATTCTGCTGTAGAGCGGCGATCGCGATGTTAAGTTGTTTCGCTGCCCTTCTGCCTGCTGCTGCGGGATTATTTAATTCATGAGCCAATCCTGCGGATAATTTGCCCAAAGCTGCCAATTTCTCTTGCTGACGCAGCCTTACTTCTAAATCCCTAGAACGTTCTGCCAAAGCTGGGACAAATAGATCGATACTGCGAGGACAGCCTTTGAGTAGTTCTTTAAAATCTTGAAACTGAATTACTCGACTAACATCAACACTACTAGCAGTTGCTTGAGAAACTCCTCCAGTCAACATACTTAAATCACCCGTAAACTCACCTCTACGGTGTAGGGTAACGACAATTTCTTCTGCGCCTAACTGTTTGGTTACTTTTACTTGTCCTTTTAAAACTATATAGAAACAATAGGCGATATCGCCTTCACGATATAAAATTTCCCCTGGCTTGAGATTTAAAGCTGTGCCACAAACTTCTAAATCTTGTAGATATTTTTCTTCTAAAACTGGGAAGAGAACTGAATCAGACGGCATGGTACTTATAGTAATAATTACAATCTCTAAAAAATATTAGCTAAATCTAGAATAAAGCCAGGCAAGATATCATTACCAGATAGTGTCTTTGGTGATTTTAATAACTGTACATCTTGTTTGGCTTCAGGATTAAATTAACTAACCCAGCTTGACTCCATTATCAAGATATTCTCTCATCCTCGCGAATAGTTGCGGCTAACGGGACTGCTGAACCATGCGCGGGGGTCGCTCGTCATCTTGGCTTGGACGTTGACCAAATAATCACCGAAAGACATTAGTTCTAAGGCAAAATCTGGGGCGAGGGGAATAAATTTTTGTCTTTGTTCGGAAGTAAGCTTATCCCATTAAATTAGTAATTCAGGTCAGGCGTATAATATACTTATTTAAACAGTTTGTAACATTCCTTGGAAAGTGTTAACCTCTGGCAAAGCTATACCTTCCTCAATAGAAGAAGCAATCATTAACTGCAAGACCTCTTTACCATTACTAAGTGCTTCTTCGTAAGTATCTCCATAGGTTTGACATTGTTCTCCCCACTCTGGAAAAGTAACCACGAAACAACTATTTTTTTTAGACCACTGAATAACTATGCTGTAATTTAACATTTTGATTCTGCCCCTCGATATTTTAGAAAGTCATAGATTATCTCAATTGAGTATAGCGAGGAAAAAATACGGGCAAGCTTTTTATCGTCACCCCTCTCGCTCAGGCAATGCGGACTCCTAAAATGTTTACTCAATCATAAATAAAGATTCTGGGAACGTCATCTTTTAAAAAACTAGAAAAGTAAAATAAATTTAGCTCACGAACTAAATGATTGTTTCATGTTTCAATTACTTAACGTTGAATAAGAGCTTAAAAATTCTGAGACTACTTTCACATCCTGATAGCGATCGCATTTTCGTATAGCATTCTAATTCAATCATACTCAAAATGCTCAAAATTGGGGTTTTCTTCAAGTTGGCAGAAGTCTCCAATTGTTCAAAAATATGATTTTATTTGGCGATCGCCTTGTTTCTAATCATAGCTTTATTTTCCAACGCCAAAAAATCTTTATTGACTAGAGTTCTGGATCGATATTAGCCGATCTTTCTATAGTCTGGAACGTAGGCAAATATGTAAACGTGAATCTAAATATTTTACGTGCCACTACTTTTTCTTCATCTATCGCTCAACCAACTTGAACGATAGATGAAGAGACTTTGCACGTCCGCTCCAACAGGGTTGTTCTGCAGCGTTATCATGCAACGACCTCAACATTTTAGCCGTCTTTGCGGGCTACATGAACAGCGGAAAGAAACGAGAGTTGCACACTATCTCCAATTTTTTCTAGCTTCTCCCGCAATCGTGCAAATAGTAGCTCTTCCGCTTGTGGCTCTAGTCCCCGATGGGTACTTAAAAGCTTGAGGTAATCATCAATGCTATAGGTGACTTCACACGCGGTTTGCTCGACGACCAACTCCTTAAAATAACCAGAGTCTAAAACTTCTTGTCCAAATCCCCGCAAAATCTCCGCTTGAATTTCCGCACCTTCATATCGGACAAATGAGTGAGCATAAGCTTGATACACTTCTTTGATCGCTTGGTAGACTTCGTATTTTGGTTCAGGAGTCAGATTCCAGAGCAGGATGAGAAGCCCATTATCGCGTAATGCCGCTGCTGCTTTGGTATACCGAATCTCTGGCGATATCCAGTGAAAGGCATTGGCAGATAGAACAGTATTGAACTGTTTTGCTTCTAGTTCCCATTCTTCAAATGAGGTGTTGTGGATTGCAACATTTGGATATGGCATACAGTTGCGTTGCGCCAAATGATAAAAATTCGGGTTTGGCTCAATACACGTCATTGAAAAATCTAATTGAGCAAAAGCCACCGTTGCATTTCCCGGACCACAACCGACCTCAAGAATTGACGCATCTGATGAAAGTTGAGCTAAAACGACAGACCGATCAATAAGTTCCTTCGGATATTGCGGTCTGGCGTTGTAATAAATATCAGCAACAGGAGAATACCAATTCCTTCGCTGTTCCAAATCCATAGAAGCTCTGGCATTTATTTCTTGTCTAGAGTCTTGCATAAGCTTGCTTTATCAACTTTTGAGTTCAACTTTAGTTTAAAATCAAGAATCTGCTCAAGATTTTGCTCTCACCAACAATCTTAAAACATCTTAGCTTTGAACATCGACAGATGTTTTTCAAGGCGCTGCTTCATCCAAAACGCAAGCGTTGGATTAAACGCCACACCATATTTCATAATAAAAGTCATTCTCAAGAAATTGGTTACCTCTAATTTTTGATCCATAATATATAAATAATGAATTTTCTTCTCAAACCAGGCTTAATATTTCGTCGCTTTGTCAGCATCATTGCTAATTTAAAACTAGCTATTATCTTGTTACTGGCGATCGCCGTAGTCAGTATTTCAGGTACAGTCATTGAACAGGCTCAGACTCTTTCTTTTTATCAACAAAACTATCCTGAGTCTCCTGCTTTGTATGGCTTTTTGACCTGGAAAGTTATTTTAGCCTGGGGTTTAAATCATGTTTATAGTACCTGGTGGTATCTTTCTTTATTAATTCTTTTTGGTGCAAGTTTGACTGCCTGTACTTTTACCCGTCAGTTACCTGCCCTAAAAGCTGCCCGTAAATGGAAATACTATCAAAAGCCAAAGCAGTTTGAAAAATTGGCTCTCAGTGCCGAATTAAATCAAGGTTCAATCAATTCTTTAACGCCTTTATTAGAACAGCAAAACTTTCGAGTCTGGCAACAAGATAATGCTCTTTATGCCCGCAAAGGCATTATTGGTCGTATTGGTCCTATTATCGTCCACGCGGGAATGTTAATTGTATTGCTTGGGGGAGTTTGGGGAATCTTTACAGGTTTCTTTGCCCAAGAAATGGTCGCTAGTGGCAATACGTTTAAAATCCAAAACTTTATTGAATTAGGCCCTTTATCTGTTTCTCAGATTCCCGATGATTGGTCAGTTAAGGTAAATCGCTTTTGGATTGACTATACCCAAAACGGAGACATAGATCAATTTTACTCTGATCTTTCAGTAATTAGCGATCGCGGTGAGGAATTGAAGCGGGAAACTATACACGTCAATAAACCCCTGCGTTATGACGGCGTTACCCTTTATCAAACTAACTGGAGTATCGCTGCTGCTCAAGTTCAGTTAAACAACAGTCCTATTTTTCAGCTACCAGTAGCTAAGTTAGATACTCTTGGCGCAGGAAATATTTGGGGAACCTGGATTCCTACTAAACCAGACATGAGTTCTGGCGTTTCTATGCTAATCAAAGATATGCAGGGAACAGCTTTAATTTATAACCAACAGGGAGACTTAACTAGCGCGATTCGTATTGGTCAAGGTGTAGATATTGACGGTATTAATATTAAGCTGATTGATATCATCGGCAGCACTGGTTTACAGATTAAAGCCGATCCTGGTGTCCCTGTTGTTTACACAGGCTTTGCTTTACTAATGATTGGTGTAGTTATGAGTTACTTTTCCCATTCTCAAGTATGGGCATTAGAACAAGACAATAGCTTTTTCTTCGCTGCAAAAACCAATCGAGCGCAGGTGACCTTTGAAAGAGAAATGTTAGAAGTAATTGATAGCTTGAAAGAAGAAACTAAATCAACTGATATTTCTGAACCTAGTCTTAAGTGCAATTAAAGCAATATTATCAAATATTGCTTCAGAAAAGAATATATAAAATGTGCAATCACTCAAGGCTGTTATGGCTAAAATGCAATTTGTAGGTTGCGCGATCGCGCTATAGGCAAGCTATGCCCCAAAAAATTATTTACCTATTGCTTATTTTATGCTAAATAATTCTCCAGCAAAACATAAAATTAGCACAATTAATAGTCTGCTAAATTTCAATACATTTATTTCTAACTTCTGACATTGCTAAATTAAGTCACAAAAGGCTAGGGATCGACTCATAAGCGAGGGCAAAGCAAATAGATTAGATATTTCTGTATCTTAAGATACTTTATGTAATTTTGTCATGATATATTGATAATAACGAATAACTGCCTATAGTTAGATTATTTTATCAATTTCAATAAAAATGCGATCGCTCTCAAATCATGCTTTTTAAAAAAAACTTCTTCTCCGTGTACTTTCAAGAACTGGTTAATCATAGTGTTTTGAGACGATGGAGGCGTAAGTTTCATACTTTGCAAAAGAGCCGAAAACATCAACCAAAATTTTCCTGGCAACACATTGGGCTTTCTTATCTTGGTAGTTTTATTGGCATAGCAGTTTTAGCTTATCTTTCCGTTTATAGTTCTTATCCTTTAATTGCTGCACCCTTTGGAGCAACTGCGGTCTTGGTTTTTGGTGTTCCCGACAGTCCTCTAGCTCAACCACGCAACGTTATTGGGGGTAATCTAATAGGTGCATTAATTTGCGTAGTTTTAGTGCATTTATTTGGTACAGCCCCCTGGGTAATGGCTCTGGCAGTAGCTACTACCATTAAATTAATGCAATTAACCAGAACACTCCATCCTCCAGCAGGAGCAGTTTCTTTAGTCGGAGTTTTGAGTGATGCAAATTGGGACTTTATTTTGACTCCAGCCTTAGCAGGGTCGATTGTTATCGTTCTTGTTACTTTAGTCTTTAGTAATTTGGTTCCTGGTAGACCTTATCCCAAACACTGGTTATAAACTTTGATGAGCGCACCTGTAAAACACTTTAGCTCAATCTCTGCTTAAATAATTTTTGAAATAGCAGAAAAGCGATTATTTAGATAATTTATCTTTTGCATAGCATTTGGTGATAGTAAAGCATATCTTATCTTATCAATTAATTATTTTTTACCATTATCACCGATGAGAGTGAAAAAATAATCTTGCCAACTGATACACTATTGAGAGTAAAAATTCTGTAATTATTGATACAAATGCTTAGTCAAGTTGTTAAACTCAGCCGTAATTTAGTCCCCGAAATCAACAATCGCTTAAAAGCAGGGCAAGTCATCATTCTTCCTACAGATACTGTATATGCGTTAGTCGCTAATGGCGAAGATACAGGGGCTGTCACTCGACTTAGACAAATTAAAGCGTTTTCGTCGCCCCAACCTCTAGGCGTATTTACCCGCAAAGAAAAAGCAGAGCAAGTGGTGGAAGTTGATCGACCCGCTTTGCAGATGATGAATCATTTTCCCTATCCAGTGACGATGATTATGCGCGCCAAACCGACTTTATCCGAGGCGATAACTAACGGATTTAAAAATGTTTTTGTCACTTGTCCAGATCAATTTATTTACGATCTAGTCATGGAAATACCTTTTCCCATTGTGGCAACTTCTGCTGCTTTTGCAGGCATTCAAGCAACCAATGCCGATCTAGCGGTCAAATTTTTTAGCGACAAAGTTGATTTAATTGTCGATGGTGGCAAGAGTAAACACGGCAGAAGTGGAACTTTAATAGATTTCACAGTGGAAGTGCCAACTATTATGACCTATGGCACAGTTTCTTTAGACGATCTTAGACCTTTAATGCCTCAAATCGTTCTTCCTTCGCACATGATGAAATAGTAGTTATCGTATTTCCTACTACTTCCTACTTCCTATTTTCTACCTAATTCTTAATGCCTTCAAACTTTCGCTGCCAAATTTTGTTCCACAATTTGCACTAACTTATCTGTCCAATAACTAGTTAACTTGCGATCGACAGCTTCTACCATTACGCGGATCAAAGGCTCTGTTCCCGAAGCACGAACTAAGATTCGTCCTTGTTCTCCCATAGCTGCCTCTGCTTGAGCGATCGCCTGTTGCACAGGTTCGCATTCTTGCCATTTACTCCTACGTTCACGATCTTCAACTATTACGTTACGCAAAATTTGGGGATAGGTTTGGAAGCTGTTATCTACTAGATTGGCTAAAGATGTATTTGATTGGCATACCAATGAAGTTAAATGTAATGCAGTTTGAATTCCATCACCAGAAACACCATGATGATGACAAAGAATATGTCCTGACTGTTCTCCCCCCAGCATTGCTCCTGTAAGCCACATAGCTGCTTGAACATAGCGATCGCCTACTGCCGTCCGCTGTATTTTGCCACCTTTAGCTTGCCAAGCGCGTTCAAAGCCAAGATTTGCCATCACAGTAGCCACAATTAAATCATCTGGTAGCTGCTGTTGTTGCTTGAGTAGATCGCCCCATAAATAGAGGATATAGTCCCCATCGACTACTCTGCCTTGACTATCAATTGCCATTACTCGATCAGCATCTCCATCAAAGGCAAATCCTAAATCAGCTTGATGCTCTTTGACTGCTTGCTTAACCGTGTCTAGGTGAGTTGAACCACAGTTGACGTTAATGCGATCGCCATCAGGAATATCATGAAGCGTAATTACCTCTGCACCCATAGCTTGAAATATTTCTGGAGCAGTATTTACCGCAGCACCCCAAGCTAGATCTAAGACAATTCGCATTCCTTGAAAATCTAAATTTTTAGGTAAAGATGTTTTAAGTACCTGAACATATTGCTTAACTAATTCTGGGCGATAGTAAGTTTTGCCCCAGGTTAGGTTTACCTCTTGCACATGATTTTTTCGCAGGTGAGTTTCTATTTTTTGGGTCAAGCTATCAGCCAATTTAGTTCCTTCTCTGCCAAAAAACTTAATCCCGTTATCTTGAGGCGGATTATGGCTAGCAGAGATCATAATTCCCCCTACTGCTTCACTTTGGCTGGTCAAAGTAGCAACACAGGGAGTAGGACATAAGCCCAAATGCCAAACTTCTAATCCCGCAGAAGTCAATCCTGCTGCTATCGCACTCGATAGCATATCACTAGAGTTACGAGAGTCTTGTCCAATAATTATCGGACCTTTGTTTTTGGCAGATTCTTCTAGTACTTTTCCTGCCCAATAACCTAACTGAAGGCTAAAGGGCGCGTTTAAAATATCTCCCGCCTTGCCACGAATTCCATCTGTACCAAATAAAGGTGTTTGGGGTAACTGACTCGTATCTAATATAGTTTTGGCAAAATTACTCACACCAAATGTACTCCTGAATAGCAAATGATAGTAGCTTTGTTCTATTGAAAAAATTTATTAGGTCTAATTTCTGCCTTGAGCGAGCGGGTTTATTCAATAAAGTAAGGGATAAATTTTAATTTTGGGTTAAATTATTTATTTTGAGTATAGATGCTTAGTAAGGTATTTATAAAGATTTGGCATATAAAACTCAACGATACAGCAAAATTTTCTCAGGCAAAAGCACTTTGCGTTACTTTTTGTATTACTTTTTTAAAATTTGCTGTAGTTTTTAAAGATTAATTTTCTCTAAAATATTCTGCATCGCTTGCCAAGTTAATCCAGTGGCAATGTATTGAGGGTTATCTGGGTTGTAAGGCGCAACCAGACGATCTATAGAAATAATTTTAGAATCGGCAGCAATGACTGGAACATCAGGATCAAAAGCAGTCTCTCTCATCAAAGAACTAGAAAAACCAGCAAAGATCATCACTAGATCTGGTTCACCAGAAGCTGTTTCTAAGTTGACCAGTAACACCTCTTGTTTTTGCTTGAGGGTATATTTTTCTAAGCGTAGACCAATAGATTCAGACATAATATAGCTCTAGGCCTTAAGCTGTAAGCTCTAAGCTTTTAAGTACAACGTACAACTTTTAAAATTTTTATTGTTCTAATGCAGATCTTCCCTGTTTACTTAAACGAATTAGCACAAAATAGGCTAGGTAAATAATATAAATTACTAAACCAACTGCGCCCAAAAAGCCAAGAAAGCCTTCATTCCCAGACTTAGTATGAAAAAAGTCGCGATAGGCTTGAGGTGCTTCCAACCAAACTTGGCAGAAAGAAGTTTTCATTCTAGTATCAGATATACCACAGGGGAGAAAAAAAGCTTTGGCGATCGCACCTAAGACACAATAGCCAGTCATTGCCCAACGCCAGGAAGTGAAGACTAGCTTGAGGAGACTTTGGGGTATGTCGCGAATTTCCTCGTTTAAATCTACCCAAAACCACAAAGAAATAGGGATTAAAACACGGGCAGCAAAACCACTAATAAAGCCAATTTTCCAATCAGGAATCAATAGATAAACTGTAATTATTAACAAGCTAGCAACTCGCCAATAGATAATGAGTAATCTTTGCATGGCTTCTTGTTTCTGAAACAAAGCCCAAATTAACAGCACAAAAGGAACAATTACCGCTAATAATACTCCTAAGCGATAGTCCATCCATACTAAAGGTCTAAGCCAAATATCCATTATTGTTCTGCCGAAAGTGTGTCTACTACTATTTATTTATGCCTGAGCTTAAAACAACTCCAGATTAGTTCTAAGAGTGCATCAACAATCGCTCAAAGTCAACGTTACCTTATACAGAAACAATCTTGCTTTGTGTATAAGGTATACAGCCAAAAATAAGGATGAGAACAGATCGTATTCTCACCCAATTTAATTAATAATTATTCAACCTTAGACTATAATGTTGACCCAAAGTAGACTATATTACTAGTCTTCATAAACTCGGCATTCTAAAGCATCAGGGTTATCATCACAATACTGCTCTAGAGAGCTTTTTTGGGGAACTTTTTGCTTTCTGTGGGATGCTTCCGCTGATAGCTCTTCTACCGTATCCCAGGCAGCAGCACATTCTCCTGAAGTTTCTCCTTCGGTGCTACAAACTGCCCTAGCAGATTCTCTTTCTCTTTGTATTTGTTCTTGTATATCGCTCATATGAGTCCTCTTATTTCAATTTTAAATTGTATTATGCCACGGTTATCTATTCAGTTGCAGTAGTAGCTTAACTAGCTGTCAA
This sequence comes from Chroococcales cyanobacterium, assembly GCA_038259125.1. Lineage (GTDB taxonomy): Bacteria > Cyanobacteriota > Cyanobacteriia > Cyanobacteriales > Xenococcaceae > Waterburya. Next base: position 20,113 of record JBBSPC010000020.1, read on the forward strand.
AAAAGCGGCTCTTCAGTTAAGCTATTACTGCAACTAAGCATTTATACTTCTTAATCTAGCATTATTCTTAAAGTACTAAGTAAACATCTATCTATAGAATCAGACTCTTATTATACGCTTGATGTAAATATGAGTACAATGGAAGATATTACTACATTTCATTGCAATTAAAAGCTATAAAATTAGCAATTATTAATACTTGATGCTAAATTCACGATGTCGGCATTAAATTAAAATATTAGGAAAGCTATCATGATTGAGCAAATTTCCAATTTAGAAGTAGACACCGCTAAGGCTGTGGATGATTTGATGGAAGAAAAATCTAGTCACAAAGAAGTGATCGAAACTGTGATTTCTAGCCTCGATCAGGACAACACAGCAATGGTAAATCATACTACCGAAGGAAGCCTGTGGAAATTTAATTACGGTAGTGTAGAAGTCTTTGTTCAGCTTACAGGAGAAAGCGATGAAGATCTGCTAACTGTCTGGTCTAGTTTGCTAAATTTACCTGCCAAAGATGAGCCTGGATTGATGCGTCGTCTTCTAGAAATGAACTGGACAGGTACTTTTGAAACTTGCTTTAGTATTCATGATAATAAGGTTATGGCTTCTGCTCAACGTACGGTTGCAGATATGTATCCTGGAGAAATTTCGCGTTTAGTTACCTTAGTTGCTAATATTGCCGATGACAATGACGAAATCCTCAAAGAAGAATTTGGTGGTTCATAATTTTCGTTACTGAGAAACTAAACTGTATGAATATTGTTGGGTTATGCTTTTTTAGTTAGCATATTTTGCTAGAAGGTTTAAACACTAACCCAACCTATTAATTAAGCTATAGCCGTTGTCCGTTATCAATTGTCAATTAATGTGAATACTTGGCGTTTTGTACCTCCTGTGGTCGCATCTGGAGAAATGCAGATGGCGATTGATCGCTATTTGTTAGAACAACATCGCGCCAGTAAGCATCCTCCCACTCTTAGGTTTTACACTTGGCAACCTGCTGCTATTTCTTTAGGTTATCACCAAAAAAATTATCCTACTAGGTGGAATGATTTAACCTGGCAAGGGAAATCTCTAGATATTGTCCGTCGTCCCACAGGTGGTAGAGCAGTGCTACATCAGGGAGACTTAACTTACATGATAGTAACTTCTATTCCTCCTGGTAAACGGTTAGAAGTATATAAACAAATTTGTGAATTTTTAATTGCTGGCTGGCGATCGCTTGGTGTAAACTTAGATTACGGTACGGCGACTAAAGAATACATTCAGCAACAAAATTGTTTTGCTACAGCCACAGGTTCAGATTTGGTCACTCCCGCAGGGAACAAGGTAATTGGTAGCGCGCAATTACGTCGTGGTAAAACCGTTTTGCAACACGGCTCAATGATCCTCAATACAGATCCCAAACTATACAAACAGGTCTTTACCAGCCCTTTATCAGAAAATTTATTGAAGGTTGTCCCATCTTTAGAAGATCCCTCAACCAGACATCAAAACAACTGTTCTGCTGTTAAAATAATACATAACTTAACCGAGGCAGCAAAGGCAACTTTTAAGATTAATATAGTAAATCAACCTTTGTCTACCAAGGAATGGCAAGATATTATTGCCAACACGGGAGTCGAAATAAGCTAGGGAAATCCCAGCATTTCTTCCTGCCAATGATTTCTCTTTATTGAGATACTAAAGATATTAAAGTTAATTAAATCTATTCAGATATTATGAGCATAGTTAGTCAAGTCATCTTAAAAGCAGATGACGAACTACGCTACCCAAGTAGCGGTGAGCTAGAAGGCATCAAAAACTTTTTAACTACAGGTGAAAAGCGTGTCCGTATCGCTGAAACTTTAGCCAATAGCGAAAAGAAAATCGTCGATCAGGCAGGAAAAGAACTTTTTAAGTTACATCCTGAATATCGTTCTCAAGGTGGTAATGCCTCTGGACAAAAACAATACAACCAGTGTCTCAGAGATTTTGGCTGGTATCTACGCCTAGTTACCTATGGTGTGATGGCAGGAGACAAAGGTCCGATTGAAAAGTCTGGTTTAATTGGAGTTAGAGAAATGTACAACTCCCTTGAAGTCCCTGTACCTGGAATGATTGATGCTATTCGCTGTCTAAAAAAGGCATCCCTCGATCTTTTAGGCAAAGAAGACGCTCAAGAAGCCAGTCCTTACTTTGACTATATTATTCAAAGCATGGCTTAGTTTTCCCAACTTTTATCTAGTGTTAACTAATACTAAATAGGTAATTGGTAATTGGTAATTGGTAATTTTGTGGTTGCATTATAATGTGTTAGCTGCTAATGATCGACTGTCAATTACCTTTAATTATGTTTAATGGCTTGGTCAAAAAAAATCCCTAAGCTTTCTCTAATAATATTACTATTAACTTACGGTGTTGAAGGATGGATGTATAGCTCATGGATCGACAAAATACTTGAGCGAGGAGCTATACTTAGCATGCTCACTGAAGAAATTCACCTTGTCCTTATCTATGGTGCAGCGATCATCAATATTTTATTTTTGGTGGTTCTTTTTGTCTCCCCTATATCCTTGATCGCCAGTAGTCTCGATGGCTGGTTAAAATCTGACACTAGAGCTTTTATGTCAATTTTGCTGGGAGCATTCGCGTTTGCTCTAATTGTGCAGCGAGTAGATTACTTTGCCAGATTTTTAGTATTTATATCAGCAGCCTTATTATTTAAGCTAGATCTACAATTAGCAGGATACAATCGTTGGCTTGGTACGTTGATTTTAACTATCTTCTGTTTATTAGGATTTGCAGGAGGCGTACTGGCGTTTCATACCTGGAAATAAGTTTTAAGGATCAAAGATAGAGAATTAAAAAGGGACAGAAGATCAGTATTTAATTAATATCCAAATTAATGTCTATCTCAAGGTAAAAATATGAGCAAAAGGAAAGGGGACAAGAATAAGACTTTTATGCGTGTGGTTACTTTAGTCCTGGGTTTAGGTTTTGCTGGTTCAACACTAGCGATCACTTTAGCAAGTGTTTTTAGTCAGAATAATTCTACCGCCTCAAATCCCCAAACTACTGAAGATCCTGCCCTAGCAGAAAAACAAATGCAGATGCAGGTTGAAGGATACAAAAAGGTATTAGAACGAGAACCTAAAAATGTCACTGCCCTTCAAGGATTAGCTCAAATCTATATACAGAGCGATCCTAAAAAAGCTATTCCCTCTCTAGAAAAACTGGCTGAATATTATCCAGAGCAAAAAGAATATGCGAGCATTTTGAAAATAATTAAACAGCAGGAAGTTAGCCAGCCCGCTAAAACGGAAAAGAAACAAGCACCAACAAAAGAAGCAAAGTAATTTTTAGAAAATCTTTAGCTTTTAGGCGATCGCTTTTTTATAAGAATTATGAGATAAAATCGAGCGGTTACAATGCAGTAGAAAACACTTACTGCCTGTTGTGCTATGACGATCAAGTCCGATCTCATTATCTCTACCAAAAACCTGACTAAGACTTATGGTCAAAAGCAGGTTGTAGATAAGCTGAATTTAGCCGTGCCACGAGGCTCTATCTGCGGTTTTCTCGGTTCAAACGGAGCAGGAAAGAGTACTACAATCAAACTTTTACTCGGATTAGTCAAGCCTTCTGGGGGAGTAGGGACAGTTTTTGGCAAAAGCATTGTACGAGATAGTATTGCGATTCGGGAGCGAGTTGGTTTTTTACCACAGGAACTTCGCTTCTATGGACACTTAACTGCTCGCGAGACTTTACAGTTTGTCGCCTCGTTTTTTTTCACAGGCTCGAAGAGTGCAATTAAAGCTCGTATCGAAGAACTTATCGAACTAGTTAGCTTAAGCGGAAAAGCAGATCGTCCAGTGCGGGAATTTTCGGGTGGTGAACGTCAGCGTCTTGGTATTGCTACAGCAGCAATTAATAATCCCGACTTGCTAATTCTTGATGAACCAGCCTCTGCACTCGATCCCATAGGACGACGAGATGTATTGCAAATTATCAGGAGCTTTGGGCAACAAAGTACAGTTTTTTACTCCACTCATATTCTCGATGATGTGCAACGAGTCAGCGACATGGTTGTAATTCTCGAACAGGGCAGATTGCTAGCCCAAGGAGATATTAATCAACTGGTGTCAGGCGATCGCAATTTGTTTCGCGTTACGGTATGCGGTGACGGATTGGCAGTTCGAGATCGTTTGCAGCAAATACCTTGGATCGACAAAATTGCGCTTGAGACGGGTATGCCAGATATAAAGAATGATCGAACAACTAGGTTTCAAATCCAGGTCAACAATCCAAACGCTGCCGAAAGTGAACTACTTCGGCTTGTACTGATAGATCCCCAAGTTGTTGTGACCCAATTTGAACGCTCCTCCTACGAGCTTGAAGATGTCTTTGTAAATTTAATTCAAAAATCCTAACATAAGCAGTAAGAATATTGTTGACGAATCGCAATTACAGCGTGTTTCTAGAAGTTGGTTATGCGGTTTTCGTCCTATCTATCAAAAAGAACTTACTTACTGGTTTAACACTCGACGATGGATCTCTCAACTCATTATTTGGATGTCACTTACAGCATTGCCCGCGATTTGGATGACACCAGGTGGTGCAAGCGATCGCGGAATTTCGTTTTTAACTTTGTTTCTCTGGCTAGGTAGTACTTTAATATCTATCGGCACAATCATTCTGGCTCAAGGCGCAATTATCGAGGAAAAGCTAACCCAAACTCTGCTGTGGATCTATTCCAAGCCCTTGTCAACTGCTGGATTTATCCTCGGGAAATTTACAGCTTATTCAGTTTTCATTGGTGTAATTGCTCTGGGAGTACCTGGCATTTTTATGTATATTGCAGCGTCGGTAGTTGGATTACCTTCGCAGATTTCTCTTTTTAATTACTAGGTGTTTTAATGGTTTACTTAGTGCTTGCTGTTCACTTTGGCATTGACCTTGATGCTGGGGGTTATTTTTAATCAGATTAGAGCCGTAAGCGCAATCGCACTTTTTGTCGTTTTTGGCGGTGCGAGTTTAAATTTCAATCCTCGGTTACAGCAGATTGAACCTTATACTGTTTGGGCATTACAACGTCATGCCACAACAAGTTTAGTGGGTCAGTTTCCCAATGAAGCTTGGATAGCGATGAGCGTTACGATTGTTTTAACTGTGCTGTTTTTGTTGATATCAGTGTTCTGGATGAAGGGATATGAACTTTAAAAGCTAATTAACTTAGAAATGAATATTAAAAAAGCGATTGTCTCAATGCCGCTTGACGGTACGTGACTAGTAGCTAATGCGATCGCTATAATTAAACTTAATATTGATAAACCTCAAATTAATTGCCTAAAATTTAATGAAATGAGTCAAAAAGTCTGGGTTGAGATATCTACATTCTTGACCACACTGAATATTTATCAATAGAGAGGCAACAGCGTGGAAGAGAATAAGCAGCATCAAACCACTTCAGCATTTGATTCAGAGGATAAAAACTTACCTGATGCAGGAGGAGGTTTGCCAGTAATAGAATACTGGGCGGAACATACTCTGTCTCCTGAAGGCATAAAGCTTTGGAAAACCTTGTTGCACAAAAGTGCTTGCTTATCATGTTCTTGGGGAACAGGAGGACAACAAGGAGGATTTACTAACGAGGAGGGAGAAAAACTGCAACGCTGTATGAAAAGCGTTGAGGCTATATCTGCTGAAATTCAACCAGCTATTGGCAAGAATTTCTTTGACGCTAAAAGCATAGAACAACTTCAGCAGCTTACATCCCTTGAAGCAGATAATCTAGGTAGATGGAGTTTTCCCGTAATTTTATCTGAAGGTAGTACTCATTACCAAAGAATTAGCTGGGACGAAATTTATCAACTGGCAGAAACCGCTTTTAAGACAACACCAGAAAAAGTAGCATCTTATAGTTCGGGACGTTCTTCTAATGAGGCTGCTTTTTTGCTACAGTTAATGATGCGTACCTTGGGTTCAAATAACTTGGCAGACTGTTCCGATCTTTGTCATGCACCCTCAACTTTTGGACTCAAACAGATCTTTGGCACAGGCACATCAATGGTTAGCTTGAAAGGCTTAAAAGAAACCGATTGTGTTGTGCTAGCAGGTTCTAACGCTTCTTATAATCATCCCCGTTTGATGAATGAATTGATTAAGCTACGAAAACGGGGTGGAAAAGTTGTCCTTATTAATCCAGTTAAAGAAAGAGGATTAGTTAAGTTTGCCTCTCCTGCATTTATAAAATCTTTGCTGACTGGTTCAGATATTGCTTCTATCTATCTTCAGCCCATTCCTGGAAGTGATGTCGCTCTCTTTGTGGGTATTCAAAAATCTTTAATCGAACAGGAAAAAATTAACCAGGAATTTCTGGAAGCACACGCTGAAAACTGGTCAGAGGTTTTGTCTTATGCTAATTCTACTTCCTGGTCTACGATTACCGAAACCTGTGGTGTTTCTCAGGCAGAGATTGAAGCTGCTGCCCAAATTATTGGTTCATCGCCCAAAGTCGTCTTTGCTTGGGCGATGGGAATTACACAACAGCAAAACGGTGTCGATAATGTGAGTAGTATTGCCAACACTGCCTTATTGACTGGCAATGTAGGTAAGTTTGGGGCTGGATTGATGCCTGTGCGGGGGCATTCTAATGTTCAGGGCTTTGGTTCGATGGGAGTGACAGTTAGGCTTAAGAAGGAAATTCAACAGTCTTTAGAAAAACTTTTAGGACGCTCTCTTAGTCGTGCACCAGGATATGACACTCAAGCTTTAATTGAAGCAGCAGAGGCAGGCAAAGTAGAAACTCTAGTTTGTTTAGGCGGAAACTTATACGGAGCAAATCCAGATAGTAACAAAGTCAAGCGGGCATTGGGCAAAATTAAAACGATTATTTATGTAGCTACCAAGCCCAATTTAGGGCATTTTCATGGTTTGGCACAACAAACAATTGTCATTCCTGTTTTTAATCGTTTTGAAAATCCTCATAAAACTACGGTAGAGTCTGGTAATAACTTTGTACGTCTTAACGATGAAGGTCAAACCCATCTTCAAGATTCTGATTTAATTGCTGAAGTGGATTTTCTAACTGAACTTGCCCATCGTCTGCATGGAGATAATCCTATCGACTGGCGCAAACTTCAAGATACTAAGTATGTGCGACAGTTAATTGCTCAAACTATTCCTGGCTACGAGAAAATAGGCGAGATTGACGAAACCAAAGAAGAGTTTACCATTGGCGGACGAATTTTTGAGCAGCCTCGTTTTCCTACTCCCTCTGGTAAAGCGATGATGTTTGTTACGACTTTGCCTCAATTATCTCTTCCTCAAGCTCAGGAGTTTGATGTGACCAATCATACTCATGGTATCGTCGTGGCATTGATGACGGGGCGTAGTTATTCTCAACACAACACGGTGGTTTATAAAACTGAAGATAAATATCGGGGAATAACTCATCGACACTGTATTTTAATGAATCGTGCTGATGCAGAAAGTGCAGGTTTACAAGAACACCAACGGGTAACTGTCAAAGGAAACGCTAGTCAGTTAGACAATATCGAGATTATCTATGGTGAAGTGCGTCAAGGTGCTGCTTTGATGTTCTACCCTGAAGTTAACGTGATTTTTAATGCCCCTGTGGAGTCCCGCTGCGGAACTCCAGCTTTTAAGCGAGTACCTGTATTTGTTTATACAACCTCTTAACTTACATCCTAAATATTTTCCTTGGCAATTAAATCTTGAATTCGATCTAGAGCATTTTCGGGAATTACACCTTCCGCTACAAGCTGCTCGATTACTTCTCCTTCACTAGTACGAGCAGCGTGAGTTGCTACCTCTTTCTGAAGAGCGATCGCCAATTCATGTCGGCTAGTTCCCATAGCTTTTACTCGCCTTAACGCGCTTTGGCTTGTTTGCTGATAGAACATAATGCAGTCTTGAGCTACTGCTAATTCAACTGCATTGGCGGCAACCAATTGTTTTACCTGTTTGACAATTTTTTGGCTTACATAAGCAGTTACAGCATCGTATTCATAACGAATTGCTGCTACATGTCCACGGCGTTGTCCAAAAAACTGATGGTGACGGAAAAAATGCCTTAATTGTTTGAAGATTAGCTTTTCTAGAGGAGTTTCTAACGCCCACAAGGCTGGTACTGGAGGAGGTATCTGACGATTTAAAACGCTATCTCGCTTAGCCTCAACCATGAGTTCTAGCTTGCGCATAGCACTTTCTAACAAAAGCCCCCGATCGTATAAATCGACATGAGCCTGATGTTCGATTCTAAGTATTTGTAACCATAAAATCTGACGCGCCATGCCTGGATCGAGCTTTAGTTCTTCCCAAATCTCAGTGACATCAGCCTCTGCTTTGTTGAGAACCCGTTGATAATCGTCTTCTATTTCTAGAATAACCTCGCTATCAAACAATCCCATTAAACCTAGCTTATGCAATAATTTTAGGGCTTCGCGTTTGGCTAGAATAATTGCCTGAGCTTTTCCCAGTCGTTCTAAACTTGGAGGTTCATCTATTTTGAGCCAGCTAATTAATTTTCCTGTAGTCGTGCCTCCAATTAAGATAGTAAATAGTGCTACCCCTAGAGTCATAGCAATAATTAAATCTCGGTTGGGAAACGAGCGATCAAGGCTTAGTGCCAAGGCTAAGGCAACTGCTCCCCGTAGTCCACCCCAAAAAGTTACCAACTGATAACGCCAGCCGATTGGCTCGGATTTTTGTAACCAGTTAGAAAACGGTACCAAACTAAAAACTGCCACTGCACGGGCTATCAGCACGGCGATAATTGCCCAGCCAATAGCAATCCAAAATCTTGGACTTTCAGTACCAAGTCGGAGAATAAAGCTACTAGTTGTTAGCCCCACTAGTAAAAAGATTAAACTATTGGCAATAAAAGCTCCATAGTCCCAAAACTCCCGCAGGTATGTTCTCACCTCTACATTGACTTTATGGTTGAGATACCAACCAACCACCAATCCCGATGACATTACTGCAATCACTCCAGACCATTGCAGATAGCGTTGGGAAACCATAAAAGCTGCGTAGGCAATAATAATACTTACGGTAGTTTGAATTAGCGCATTATTTTTGGCTAGGTTAATGGAGTAACCAAAAATAATTACAGCAACAATTACGCCGACCAAAATCCCGCCGAACAACACTACAAAAACATTAACTGAAGCATCTTCAACTGTTGATACACCAATAGTACCAGAGGCAATTATTGCCATGACTACATCGAAAAGGACGATCGCCGTAGCATCATTGAGCATACTTTCCCCTTCTACCACCATTGTTAAACGTTTAGGAACGCCTAATTCTTTGAATAAGGCAATTACGGCAACTGGATCTGTAGCGGAAATCAAAGAGCCAAAAACAAAAGCTCCGCTTAGAGACAAAGGTGTCAGCCATACTACTAAACCACCGACAATGGCTGCCGAAACTAACAGTCCCAGTCCAGCTAAGATCAATGCAGGAGTTAGTGTCTCAAACAGAAGCTGATTATCGAGATTGATTGATGATTCAAAAATTAGTGGTGGAACGAAAATATACAGGATTACATTGGGAGAAAGAGTCAGAGAACTCAAAGGATCGACAGAAAAAAGTAGAGGAGTGATAAATCCTAACCCCAAACCAACTATTACTAATCCAACTGTATAGGGAATATTAAATTTGGTAAAAGTAACTGCTCCCAAACAGGCAATAAGCAACAATATCAGTAATTCTACTTCAGAGGTCAAAAGTGCGCTAGATGAACTATCCATTTAAAGCATTGTAATGTTAGAAGTATTGTAATTAGTTTAAATATTCTATAGGTCATTATATGTCTCGTTTCTGTAAAAATTAAGCATTTTAACTCAGTAGTTACTAATTACAATTTGATATAAACTCTTATGACCAGGAAAAGACAGCAAAGCATAATAAAATGCTTTCGTTGTCAATGTAACCATAATCGTTTTATCATTATCTCCTACTGGTTATGACACTAGCGTAACGTTAACTAATAGCTTTGATAATTAAAACTGATTTAGAAAGCGTAAGTCACTATTATATAAACGGCGAATATCATCAATTTGATGTAGTACCATGGCAAATCTTTCTACCCCGAAACCAGCTGCGAAACCTGTATACACTTCAGGATCGTAGCCAACGGCTTCAAGAACATTCGGGTCAACCATACCGCACCCCATCACTTCCAACCATTTGCCTTTCCACTGCACATCCACTTCGGCTGAAGGTTCGGTAAAGGGAAAGTAGCTAGTCCGAAACTGTACGGGTAGTTCATCGCCAAACATCCGCTGTAAAAATTCTTTGATAGTGCCTTTGAGATCGGTAAATTTTATACCCTTATCAATTGCTAATATTTCTACCTGATGAAATACTGCCGAATGGGTAGCATCTACCGTATCCCGACGGTAAACTCGACCAGGGGCAATAATTCTGATGGGGGGTTCATGGTTTTCCATGTAGCGAATTTGCACCGAAGAGGTATGAGTCCGTAATAAGTTTCCTCCTGGCAGATAGAACGTATCCTGCATATCCCTGGCAGGATGATCTGGGGGAGTATTAAGTGCTTCAAAATTATAGTAGTCTGTTTCAATCTGAGGACCAGTGGCAACGGTATAGCCCAAGCCTACAAAGATATCTAATACTCTGTCTACTACGCCATTAAGAGGATGTACCCTACCCAAAGGACGATTCACTCCTGGCATAGTCACATCTATGGTTTCGGCTTTGATTTGCGCTTCAATTTTTGCCTGTTGTAAGGCTTGCTTACGCTGTTCTATGCCTGATTGAACTTCTTGTTTGACTACGTTAGCTTGAGAACCAACCGCAGGTCGTTCTTCGGCGGATAACTTCCCCATTCCCCTGAGAATCTGAGATAGTTGACCTTTTTTGCCCAGATACTTGATTCTTAGCTGTTCAAGCTGTTCTAAGCTATCAGTTAAGGCGATCGCATTTACGGCTATGGTATTTAATTCTTTTAGTTGTTCTTGGATAGAATCAGTCATTTAGGTTAATCAATAATATAAGTTGAGCTATCTATATCTATTGTGAACAATAAATTATATCCACAAGACACGGCTCATAATAATATACCGAAATCTCTACCTAAAAAATACTGGAAAGCAATTCTATTAGACCGAACAATAAATGCTAAATAGTAAAAGAAAAGTAGGAAATCTTTAATCAAAAAAAATCGATATAAAAAATTAATGCCAAGGAATTTATTTTCCTCGGCAAAGTCAATGAAATTTTTAGTTTAACAAAGGTAGTTAATCTTAATCTAAATTTATAAGATGCTAATGTTGGTTTTCAAACTAGCTATTTTTGCTTCATATTCTACTTGAGTCAAAATCCCACTTTCTAATGCCTGTTTGAATTTTATCATACGACCTAAACTTTCTTCTTCAATTTTTCTTCGACCAATTTGTTCTTCAACAGTGCTACTAATTTTACTAACTTTTAATTCGTATTCTTCCTCGTTTATGATTCCTTAAAATATTTGCTTTACACAATATTATGCTAATTAAAAAACAGCACCAGAACTGTGATCTGATGCTGTTATAAATAAATTATTAGTAATTATTAATTACTTAAGGTGCTAAAGCATTGCCTCTCAGCAAACTACCAAGAGTTTTAGCGGTTACTTTCATTTGCGTCAAAGGATTAGCAGGAACTACAGTTTTGTAGAGATAGCTATCAAAAGTCATTTTCTGCACATCAATGTCATCGCACATTTCGACAAATGCTTCACGAGTGGCATTACTACGGTAGAAAACTCTTTGGAGAATATCGAGTACAAGGTAAGTCGCACCGTATTCTTTATTCCAGAGTTTCATAAAGTCTTTGAGGTCTTTTTCGGTAGGAACTTTTTGTCCATTCTGCGATCGCTCTACAATCATCTCAGCGCACATACGACCAGACTTGGCTGCAAAATAAATACCTTCACCAGAAGATTTAGTTACAGTGCCTAAAGCATCGCCAACTAAAACAACCCTGCCCAGAATAGGACGAGGACGGGGATGTTCGGGAATGGGGTGTGCTTCTACTTTGATGATTTTGCCACCTTCTAGTCTTTTCGCAGCACGTTTACGGATACCCGCCTGTAGTTTTTTGATGTTAGCTTGGTTTACCTTCATTGTTCCTGTGCCGACTGCCACGTGGTCGAATTTGGGGAACACCCAAGCATAAAAATCTGTAGAAACATCATCGCCGACATACATTTCGGCTAGATCTTCATAATATGCCATTTTGTCTTCTGGCAAGCGAATACGCTCTTGGAAAGCGATCGCATAGTTGTAATCACCAGCATCTATAGCTTTGGCAATCCTAGAGTTAGCACCATCAGCACCAATAACTAGATCGACTTTTAAGGTTTTCATCACCCCTTTAACAGCACCAGTCGAATGATCGGCATAGTGAAGCGTGTAGGGTTCTTTATCGCTATCGGGAATATCTAGCTGATATACAGTACCGTTAATTAGGTTTGCACCTAACTGAGCAGCGCGATTACGCAAGAAGCCATCTAAAACTTCTCGACGGCACATACCGATGTATTCACCGTCTTTAAGAGTTGAGCCGATATTCACTTCCCGATTTGATGGCGAAATCATTTTCATTTTTTTGACCTGCCGATCGATAATCTTTTGAGGCAAATCAAATTCGTCCACCATACAAAGAGGAATCGCTCCACCGCAGGGTTTGGCGTTATCTAGCTTGCGCTCAAATAAATAAGTTTCAATACCTGCTTTGGCTAAAACTTCTGCGGCTGATGAACCTGCAGGTCCAGAACCGACAACAGCTACTCTTAATCCCAAAGTTTTTCTCCTAAATATCTATAAAATCTTGTTTGAAGCTGAGGACAAATGTGACTCAATTAGGAGCTTCACCCTATTTATCCTGAAATGGATATTATCATGCTGTCCTGGCTTATTTGCAGGCGATCGCTTTATTTAACTAAAGTTGCAATACTGCTTAACAAGTTTATTTACATAAGTTAAAGATTGACAAACAGTGTAGTCTAAACCACAATCATTCAAATTGGTATTATACTTACAATAGCTCAATTTAACTCAAATTGAGTCTGTAATCACTGGAGAGATAGCATCAGCTGTTACAAACCTCTGTAAAGATTCCATAATCTCTGACCGTGGGTCAATTTGTGAGAATTACGGAAGTGATGTTCGTAGACTCTAGCAATAACAAAAACAAAATCTAATAAAAATAACTAGTAATTTAGCAAAAACTCAGAGTGCTATGTCTACCTGTCAGGAAAATATTCAAAGAGCAGATGTTTTTCAAGATCAGTCGGTAATCGTTTCGGTCATTATCCCATCTTATAATACAGCTAAATACATATCTAAAGCAATTAAATCTGCTCTCGATCAAACCTTACAAGAAATTGAGGTTATTGTCGTCGACGATGTTTCTCAGGATAATAGTTTGGAAACTATTCGGCAATTTAATGACGCTCGTTTGAAATTGTTTATTAATCAAAAAAATCTTGGTGTTGGGGGGGCGCGCAACCGAGCTTTAAGTGAAGCTCAAGGTAAATGGATAGCTGTTCTAGATGCTGATGATTGGTATTCCCCTAATAGACTAGAGAGATTAGTTGAAGTAGCAACCGAGAAAAATGCTGATTTGATTGCTGACGATCTGTATTTGATTGATGATGGGACAACTATTCCCTGGGGGACTTTGATAGGTAAACATCAAGAATCAATAAATTCAGTTCAGAAAATAGAGGCAGCTGATTTTGTTAACACTGACATCCCAGGCAAAAAAGGTTTACATCTTGGGTTTACTAAACCTTTATTTAGAAGGGATTTTCTGGTAAAACATCACATTCAATACGATGAAACCCTCAAAGTTACTCAAGATTTTTGGTTTGATATGGAATGTTTTGCCCACGGAGCCAACTATTATTTAGTTCCTGAGCCTTACTATTATTATCTTTCTCGGCAAAATTCTGGTATCTACACTGATAAAATACGACGTTTAGAAGATGAATGTCGAGCTATTGCTAACTTCTTTCTTTATCAAAATTATCTGCAAAATAATCCAGATGTTTTAGCTGCCATTCAGGAAAAAGACCGACAAACGCGCCGATGGTTAAAATACTATCGTTTTATTGAACCCCTTAAAAAAGGTGACTTAAGAAACTGTCTAGCAGCAATCGATTTTGACTGGGCATTTTGGACATTTATGATATCGAAAATTTATGAGAGTATTCCACGTCGCTTGGCATCTATCTTTTTTGAGCAAGAAGAAAATCACCTAAAATTCCTGTTTAAAAATTAAGGGCATTGGTGAACGTAGGAATTCGCGTTAAACAGTCTCTAAGTCTGGTTAGCGATCGCATCTTGACAAAATCCTACCTCAATTTACTATTGCTCAAAATTATTTGAACAATGGTAAATGCTGTCATTTTAATGGGGATTTGGAATTCATTAATGACGACAACAATCATAAATTATTAATTATTTAATAAAAAAAGCAAATTTTACGCCTACAATAGCGCACATAAATACTGTTCGCTTTTTTTCTGATGCTGAACTTTCAAATCCAATCCGATAGTGATATACCAGCTTCCAAACAATTATTTGCTCAAATTCAATTTGCGATCGCTTCTGGACAATATCCTCCAGGACATCGCTTACCCAGTACTAGGCAACTAGCTATGATTACGGGACTGCACCGCAACACAATCAGTAAAGTCTACCAACAGCTAGAAGAAAATGGATTAGTAGCATCAATAGCTGGCTCAGGAATCTATGTCAAAATTCATGAACGAGAAAATATTAATCATTCAGATTCTCCTATAGTTAATTCGGTTAATGCTATCAAAGATAGTCTAGATCGGATTTTAGAATTGGGCTGTAGCATTAAGCAAATTAAAGAATTATTTCTAGAAGAAATAAACTGGCGCATTAGCTGTTGCGATCGCGTAATTGTTACCGTCCCCAAAAGAGACATCAGCGCTGGAGAAATTATGCAGCAAGAATTATGTAATTCTTTCTCGATGGAGATTGAATTAATTGAGTTAGAAAAATTACCCCAAATCTTAGAAAAAATTAATTTTGGGACGCTGGTGACAAATCGATATTTTATTCAAGAGGTTTTAGTCATTGTTCCTCCTAACTCTTTTCGCGTAATTCCTGTTGATATTTATGATTACAGCAAAGAACTAGAAATGATTAAGACTCTTCCTTCTCAAGCTTGTTTGGGCATTGTTAGCCTTAGTGAAGGTACTCTGGATATTGCCTCAAGTATTGTTAATAGTCAGCGAGGAGATGATTTACTAGTATTGACTGCTTCGATTGGCGATCACGATCGCTTAAAGGCGGTTATTCGTGCTGCTCATACAGTGATAGCTGGTTACACTAGCTATGATGCAGTCAAAGCAGAAATTATCGCCATGCGAGAAGATCTAATTCGGATTCCCGAAGTCATCCGTACTGATAGCTACATTAGCGAAAAGTCGATTAATTTATTAAAACGAGAATTGGGTTTAGGCAATAGACAATTTATTTAACATTAGTCTCAACCCTAGATATAAGCTATAAAGATAATTTGCATAAACTATAAAAATTTTGTTGACTAATGCATCAATTAATACTATATTACTAATAGAGTTGGCAATTCTTACATACGACTTTAATTTAGGGAACAGGCTATAAAGTTCCCTTTTTTATATTTAAAATTAATCAAACAAGCGATCATCTAACCGTTCCTGCACGACAATCTCTCAACCAAAGTTGAACTCCTTGACCAATAATGCCATTGGTAGTTTCTCTAGGAGGTGCTGGAGGAGTATTTTCTTGGGAATTGCCAAAACGAGAAAACATCATCACCATACGCCAACCATCATTAGCTTGAGTCAAAAATAGCCAATGATAAGTTTGAATAGTAGTAATTTTATTATTGTTATATTGCTTTTCGGCAACTGTAAAAAAGACTTGTTTAGGTTCGTTATCGTTAATAGGATTATATTGAATACGAGGTAATTTTAGAGGTTCAAACTCAACTCGATCGGCGGTAATAATATAGTTTCTAATTCCTGCCAGTTCATTTAAGCGTTGAGTTTGTTGGATTACTCGATTGCTATAGCTTGGTAAATCTTTGAGTAATAGAGAGGTTAACTGATTAAGATCATCAGGACAGCTAAAATTATCCTCTGAAGAACCACCATTTTGGCTATGAGCTAACCTAATCGGCACAATCAATATAATTATCACCAAGATACTTAACTGCCAGAATCTTAAAAAATTCACCTTCACGCTTGATTGTTGCTTAGGAAACTAAGCGAATAAACTTTTTTTTGCCTACCTGTAACACTTTTCCTGCCAGATCATTAGCGGTTTCAAAGGTAAGATTGATATCACAAAGGCGATCGCCTTCTAAACGAACAGCACCACCCTGTATTTGTCTTCTTCCTTCCCCACTGCTTTTGCATAAGCCACTAGCACCTAAAACGTAAAACAACTTAGCAGGAAACTCTACTTGAGACAGAGAATATTCAGGAATATCCCCACCTGCAGTATTTCCCTGAAGTACAATCTGTTCGGCGGTTTGCTTGGCTTGTAGGGCAACATCTCGCCCATGAAATTGCGCAGTAACGGCGATCGCCAATTGCTTTTGAGCCTCCCTAGGTTGATCGGGTAATTCTGCCAAATCAATATCGGTTAGGAGTTCAAAATAATCTTCGAGCAGATCATCAGGAGTTTTTTCTAGCTTAGAATACATCGATAGGGCATCTTCTTGCAGTCCTACATAGTTACCTAAAGATTTTGACATTTTTTGTACCCCGTCTGTACCTATAAGGATAGGCAGGAGCAAACCAAACTGAGTTTTTTTACCAAAATTTCTTTGCAAATCCCGTCCCACCGCAATATTAAACTTTTGGTCTGTTCCACCTAACTCCAAATCAGCTTCTATGGCTACAGAATCATAACCCTGCATCAAAGGATATAAAAACTCATGGAGAAAAATAGGTTTTTCTTGGCTGTAGCGTTCTGCAAAACCTTCTTTGGCTAGCATTTGTCCCACGGTCATAGTTGCCAATAACTCTTGAATCTGAGCCAAATTCAGTTTACTAAGCCATTCGGAATTATAGCGAATTTCTAATCGTCCTGGGGTATCAAAATCTAAAATCGGACGTAGCTGATTTAAATAACTTTGAGCGTTGGCTTTTACCTGTTCTGGAGTTAGCTGACGGCGTACATCAGACTTGCCCGTAGGATCGCCAATTTGAGCGGTAAAGTCGCCAATAATAACCACTGCCGTATGTCCTGCATTTTGAAAAGCGCGCAGCTTTCGGAAGGGAATGCTATGACCTAAATGAATATCCGTGCCTGTAGGATCGATACCTAGCTTAACCCTTAATGGCTGAGAACTTTGGGCAAGGCGTTGGCTTAAATTTTCAGCTTGATCGTCCGAGTCTTGACGATTTGGAAAGATTTCGCTTGTACCTCTCAATAGCCAATCTAAGTTTTTGCTTGAATCCGAAGAAGACATGACCGATTACCCGTCTGACAGTGTTTAGTTTGAGTTTGCAGTGAGATTAGATTATCAACCTTATCAAACTATCTGTCCTAAAATCTAGAAACTAGCCCTTCCAAGGCGTCTGTTTTTGGATCTTATTTTGGGATAGAATTTTAGCAGTAGAAAAAACTTGAGGCTTCTTTTTAATGTCGAACTCATGTTAATAACTGATTCATGAAGACTTTGCCGACTAAACATATTTCACGGGTCAATAAACTGCGTCATCTTAGTAAGGTGATGGATAATGCGATCGCCATACCTGGAACAAAAATCCGTTTTGGCTTAGATCCGATTCTGGGCTTGCTGCCTGGAGGCGGAGATACTATAACGGGAGGGCTATCAGCCTATATTGTGGTAGAGGCTGCCAGAATGGGTTTACCTCGCGAGGTCTTATATAAGATGGTGGGAAATATTCTCATTGATTCTTTTGCAGGAACTATTCCCGTATTAGGAGACTTGTTTGATGTTGGCTGGAAATCTAATGTAAAGAATATTGAGCTTTTAGAAAAGCATTTAGAAATTGCTGAAGATAGTAAAAGCAATACTTTATTTATTATTGGTTTAATTATTTTACTGACAATAATCATTTTGGGATTTGCAGCTATTACCGTCTTTACAGTGGGTTGGCTGTGGAATTTGATTAATAATTGATTGCTATTTTCTACTAACTTTGTAAGGGCGAACCTCCCTTCGCCCCTACTTAAATATTCTTACTGAAAAAATGGATATTACTGCTGCATTACCTACTTTTATTGTCACTCTGCGAGAAGGATTTGAGGCTGCACTGGTAGTCGGTATTGTGATGGCTTGTCTAAAAAAGGCAGAGCAAACACAACTATATCGCTGGGTTTATCTGGGTATTTTGGGCGGGATTATCGCTAGTGTTGCTCTTGGCTTTTTGTTAGCAGGATTGATATCTGGTGTTGAGACTGCCGATGGCATATACACACCCGTTGTCAAGGAACTATTGGAGGGAATATTTGGAGTTGTGGCGATCGCTATGCTCAGTTGGATGCTAATCTGGATGACTAAACAGGCTAAATCTCTCAAAGGGGAAGTAGAAGGAGCAATCAGCACGGCATTAAGCAATGATGGTGCCAGCAAAGCCGTATTTCTCTTGATTTTTATTGCTGTGGTGCGCGAAGGCTTTGAAACAGTTTTGTTTATTCTGGCAAAATTTCAGCAAGATTGGACTTTGCCAGCTATTGGTGCGATCGCAGGTTTGACTTTAGCTACTATTATGGGTATAGGGCTATTTTCTTTAGGGGTGCGGATAAATATTCGCCTTTTCTTTCAGGTAATGGGAATATTTTTACTGCTAATTGTCGGTGGTTTAGTTATGGGTGTGCTTAAGCATTTTGATGCTGCACTGGCTCTATTTTCGCAACTGTCTGTCGATAACTGGTGTATCTGGGATAATGACTCTTGTATATTAGGCGATCAGATATGGGATGGTTCAAGCTTATTGCCAGACAAAGAATTTCCTGGAATTGTTCTCAAGGCTTTGTTTGGCTATCGACAAACGTTGTACCTTGGACAAATTATTGCCTACGTTTCTTTCTTAGCAATTACTGGCACAGCCTATTTTCAAAGCCTTGGTATTAGGTTGCCTGCAAAAAAACAACTAACCACTGACAAATAAACCGATAAATGTTTACTATTTCTTGGAAAATAAGCTTAAGTTATCTGGGACTAATTGCTATTTTGACTGGCTGCAACTCAGTGCCTGCAACCTCTATTGCTGATTCTGTTCCTAAACAAGCACAAAAGACAATCGCTACCAAGTCTTTTACTCCAAAGCCAATTAAGATTACTTTAGCTGATTTACCCCAACCTTACGCTACCAACTCAGCTAGTAATTCCCCTAACGTTATTCCTGTACCAGATAATCCTGTATTGAAAGTTCCGCCAGGATTTGCTGTTAATGTATTTGCCGACAATTTAAAGGACGTACGCTGGATGACTTTAACTCCTGATGGAGATGTATTGGCGGTGCAGTCTCGACAAAATAAAATTGCTTTATTGCAGGATAAAAATAAAGATGGTGTAGCCGAAGTTAATCAAGTATTTGCCGACAAAAGTAACGGTTTAGATCAGCCCCTGGGAATGACCTTTGCCAAAGATTCCTTTTATGTT
This sequence comes from Chroococcales cyanobacterium, assembly GCA_038259125.1. Classification (GTDB taxonomy): domain Bacteria; phylum Cyanobacteriota; class Cyanobacteriia; order Cyanobacteriales; family Xenococcaceae; genus Waterburya. The sequence continues at coordinate 39,793 of JBBSPC010000020.1, forward strand.
GCCAACACAGGTGAGGTTTTACGCTTTGATTATCAACCTGGACAGCTAAAATTAGACGATACAGGCACAGCAATTACGCAGTTAACTCCAGGTGGCTACAACCAACACTGGACTCGCAATATTGTTACCTCCCCTGATGGCAATAAGCTCTATATCTCTATAGGTTCGGCAACTAATGTTGAGCCAGAAGAATTACCCCGTGCTTCAGTGCAGGTAATGAATTTAGATGGTTCAGAACGTTCTACCTACGCTTATGGTTTACGTAATCCTGTTGGCTTAGATTTTCAGCCAGTCACAGGCAAGCTTTATGCAGCCGTTAACGAGCGAGATTTATTAGGGGATGACTTAGTTCCCGATTATTTTACCCAAATTAAACAGGGTGGCTTTTATGGCTGGCCCTATGCCTATCTAAGTCCCAATTTACTCGATCCTCGCCGTATGCAGGGAAATAAAAGCGAAAAACCAGATTTAGCAGCCAAAACTATTACTCCCGATGTTTTGTTTCAGGCGCATTCTGCTGCTTTAGGAGTGCAGTTTTATGACCGACAAAAATTTCCCTCTAAATATCACAATGGAGCTTTTGTAGCTTTTCGTGGCTCATGGAATCGCGATCGCGGTACAGGATATAAAATTGTTTTTGTACCTTTTGGTAAAGACAATCAGCCTCTTGGTTACTATGAAGACTTTTTGACTGGGTTTTTAGTTAATCCTGATGCTCCTGATACTTTTGCTCGTCCCGTTGGTTTATTAGTCATGCCTGATGGCAGCTTGCTTTTGGCAGAAGACGGCAACGGTCGTATTTATCGGATTAGCTATGTTGGTAAGTAACACGAAATACTTAAATGTTTACTAGGTATAATTATTTTGGGGACTAGGGGACTAGGGGACTAGGGGACTAGGGAAAATGTTTATTTGTATCATTCTTTCTTGGATTTCATATAAGATGAGCTAATTTATACTAGCTATTGGCTTTTCTGGTTTTAAATTCCAACAAGTTAACCTGCTTCTGCAAATCTTTATTTTCGGTTTTAAGAAAAGCAAGTTTTTTCTGCGCTCGACGAAAATGACCTTTATATGCACCCAAACTTTTGTTGCTTATGCTTAATTTTTCGCGACGCTTTTTCTCTTGCGTAAACTGACGCTGCAACTTTTTATAGGCTGTTTGTAGTTCTTGTAAGCCACCTTTGCATTCAGTTTTAAGTTTTTTTAATTCGCGATCGCGTGTAGCAACCATCTTGTTTAAATAATCAAGCTTTACCAACATTTGCCGATCAAATTCATTGGTTTTTACCTTATTAATTAAGCCTTGATAACTATTATGTATCCATTCGTGTTGGGCTTTAAAAGCTCTTCTAGTAACTTCATATTTAATCGTATTTAGAACGGCTTCTTTATAAATTCCTTTGTGTTTAGCTTTAATTTCAATTAATAGTCTGTCGTAATTAGTAGCGTTGTGGCGTAGACTATCACAATTAGCTTCAATATACTTGACGAGATCGCCTGTATTAGAATCAATAATATGGGCATCTGCACCATCTCCACGAGGTGGATGACAGACAATACGATCTTTCCAACTTTGAATAACCTCTTGGAGAGTAAATTGTTGAGTATCAATATTCATTTGTAATTAAACTAATAATAGTTGATAAAAATAAAACTAAGACTAATTCTTGAAAACAGGACAATAAAGAATAAATAAAACTCGATTGTCAATATTAATTATTTAGTCACGTTAGTTTTAACAAGCAAACTTTAAAAATGCCACCGTAATTAACCTGAGCGTCCAAGTCTTCCAAACCAGAATTATCAGTTCTTGATTTGATTATTAAATTCTATCGATGGTGCAATGCATAATCGTGACGGCTCTAACAATTTGGTTTAGCTCAGTAGCTACTGGCGTGTGTGTTCGGACTGCCTGCAAAGTAGCCGTTGCCGTAACAGGATATGTGGCAATCTCTGAAATTCGAGTGGTGTGTAGCTGCTTGACGCGATCGCAAATAGCCAAGAGATATTCATCTAAAGGTGGTAAGGGCTGAAGCTTTTGTTCTCCATTGAGCGTATGGGCTAGATTATCTAATACCTGCTCGATTGCATCGGTCAAATGTTCGACCCCAGCAAGTCGATCTGCGCCGTTAACTTTCCTTGTATGTTCGCTCAGAGTAGTCACCGAGATAAACAAGCTACGGGTATACATCATAAGTGTTATGACAGGCTCAATCTCTCCTCGAACATGACGGGGTTCACTAAATAATCTTTGGGCAGCGGCTTCGGCGTTAGCATTTTCTAAGGCTGCCTGATGACGTAACCGAGGGAGTGAACTTTCAACAGCCCCATCTTCTCTGTGTAAGTATTCATCGATTGCAACTTGAAAATAAGCTAGATTAGCTCGAATGGTTTGTTCTAGCTGAGTAGGAAGCCGTTGCCGTTCCCAACTAGGAAAAAGTAGATAGCTGCCCAAAAGTGCTAATAATCCTCCAATTAGGCTATCAGCGATTCTCGCAATTCCCAGTTGCCAATTGCCGATTCCCAGAGTGTTGAGTAGCAGGATAATTACAGGTGTCAGCAGCGTAATAAAAAGGCTGTAGCTGATAGAACGCAACGATACAGCGGTAAACATCAGTAGCAAAATTGACAGGGCAATCTCCAGAGGATTGTGGATCAGCACCGCTAAACCAATGCCGATTATACCGCCCACAAAAGTGCCGAGAACTCTTTGTACTGTGGTCTGAAACGTTCCTCCAAAGTTAGGCTTTAGGGCAATCATGGCTGTCAGGGTAATCCAATAGCCTTTAGGTATGGGTGATATGTAGGCAATTAACTGAGCAATGGTTACCACTACTGCTAGGCGTAAAGCATGACGTAGAGTAACCGAGCGAAAAGTGAAGTTGCTTTTAATTGTATCTAACCAAGAGAAAGGTTCTGGCTGTGTTAAAAAGAATCTCTTTGACCTGGTATAGCTTAAGGTCAAATCTGTGGCGATTTTTGCATCAACATGAATCTGCGCCGATAGTTCGACTAAGCTGGTTACTATCTTTCGCAGATTGACCAAACCTGCATATTGATCGACCTGAATTTCAATCGCTTGCTCATAAACCTGATGGCGTAATCTTTGCCATTGATATTCTAAGGCTTCTATGCTCCGTTCCAAATCTTCTAAAGGTATAAATTTTCGGTTTTTCTTGAGGGCAGTCGAAAATCTTTGTAAACTGATAGCAATTTGTTCTGTTACCTGTTCTATTTCTGTTTGTAAGTAATTAAATAAAGGATTTTGCAAGGCGATCGCCTTGAGTTCTACTAAAGCAACTAAAGAATTGATAGTTTGGTTAGCACCTTCAATTGATGCGAGTAGTTGATTTCCTTTAGGGCTGTCTGCTTTTTCCATAGTCCAAACCGATGTCCAAATACTACGGGCAGAAGCTAAGTTTTGAGTTACTGCGTCTTGAACTGGCAAGAATTGCTTGATCCAGTCTTCTTGCGTTGGTGAACGAGATGTTCTTTCACCAATGGTTAGAGCAAGCTTGCTTAAAGCCAGGTAGCAATCGGCAACAGCCTGCACCACAGGTGTGTGTGGACGCACTATCCACCGACCTGAAGATAATGCTATTGCCCACAGTCCACCAGTAAAGCACAACAAGCATTGTTCGAGTACCGCAGTTAGATTGGGAAACGAAGAGAATCTAGCTAAAGCGATGACAAACATGATTGAAGTAGCAAAGCTAGCTCCTGTCATTGCCGCTCCAAACAGACTAGCTAAAGCAAGCAAAAAAATAACTACGAAGATAGTGACGATAGCTAGCCAAAAGCTACCGCTGACCAAATTTGCAATTAGCAGGGCAAGAGTGATACCAACTGTTGCAATCCCCCTTGTTGTAACTTGATGCCGATAAGTTCCGCTTACGGGGACTATCTCAACTAAGAAAGCGGCAATTGTCGGGATAGCAATGATCTTGGGCTGACCTAGAAAAAACCCAACCGCAAGCGGTCCACTTAATACTAAGAGCATCCAGGCTCCACGAATGAAATCAGGCTTGCCTGGCTTAATTTGAAACTGCTGCTGCAACCAGTTAAGAAGATATTGATTTTGAAAAGGCATAGCTAGGCAGAAATTTCCCTAATCATATTAAACACCTAGATCTTGCATCGCCAAGCGAATTTGCTCAATACGTCGGCGGTTAACTCCTAAGTCTGATTCTCCTACTCGTGCAGCAGATCTTACTTGAATTACATTTTCGTCTTCAGGAAAATAAAATTCGGCATCATCTACAAATTTAAAAATACGGCTGGTAGATTCAGCATGAATATAGTTATCTGTATTTTCAATAACTTGTGTGCGGGGTACAACTGACAAGACTTTTAATAAAGTTTCTTTAGCCGTAGCGCGATCGCTATTATAAGCAATAGGCTCAATTGCGTGTTTCTCATCACTATTTTGACTGATAACACAATTAGGAGAACTAGGACAAGCAGCTAAATGACCATTATCTAAGCCAATGGCTGCAAAGGCAGAAGCAGCAAATATTAGACTGCTAGATAGGATAATAATAATACCAATGATAATTGAGATAAAACGAGACACAATCAATTTACTCTTTAAAGAATTACTCTTTCACTATAAGATTGATTCTTAATTTTTATTAGGCTATTTACTACGATATGGGGTAAATTAGTAAATAGTAATAGGCGATCGCATAACCAGAATTAGATTTGGCTTCTTGTCTGCAAAATAAGCTAACATTCTATGGGAATTGTTACATTACAGAGTTTATGCTCAAAGGCGAAGTTATTGGATTGGGAAGATCGGGAATTGCTGCTACAAGATTACTTTACAAAGATGGTTGGCAAGTCACCCTAGTAGATTCGGCAACAGAAGAACAGATCGCTTCTAGATCTAACGCGCTTCAACTACAAGCAGCACAACAAAAGTTGATCGCAGAAGGAGTTAAAGTTCAGCTAAATAGTAGTGTGACTCTAGAATCTTCAAATGCAGCAGATTTAATCGTCGTCAGTCCTGGTGTACCTTGGGATACTGCAAGCTTAGAAAAAGCTAGAAAACAAGGTATCGAGACTATCGGCGAAATTGAATTGGCTTGGCGTTATTTAAATCAGATTCCCTGGGTTGGTATTACGGGAACTAACGGCAAAACTACTACTACAGCTTTGATTGCAGCAATATTTAAGGCTGCGGGTTTAAATGCTCCTGCTTGTGGCAATATTGGCAATGCTGCTTGTGAATTAGCAATTCAAAACTTTGATGCTGTCAAGTCCAAAGCTTTTGATTGGATTATTGCTGAATTAAGCAGTTATCAAATTGAATCCACCGTTGAATTAGCACCGCAAATCGCTATTTTTACCACTTTTACCCCCGATCATCTTGATCGGCATAAAACTTTAGAGAATTATTATCAGATTAAAGCTTCTTTACTTCGTCGCTGTAAGCAAAAAATTATCAATGGAGACGATCGCTTTTTAGAACAGGCAGGACTAGAATTTGGTAAAGATGTTATCTGGACAAGTGTTAGAGGCAAAGATACTTTCCGAGATCATCGCCGTTTAGAAGTTTACCTTGAGGATGGTTGGATTGTAGCCTTTGGCGAACTTATTGCTCCTGTATCCCTCTTTAAAATGCCAGGTAAACATAATCTACAAAATCTCTTGGTTGCTGTAGCAGTGGCAAAATTAGCGGGAATTGAGAAAAATGCGATCGCTCAAGCTATAACTTCTTTTCCTGGAGTGGAACATCGCCTCGAATATATTTGCACTCATCAAGGGATAAAATTTATCAACGACAGTAAAGCCACTAACTACGATGCAGCAGAGGTAGGTTTAAACTCCCTTAATGCGCCTGTCATTTTGATTGCAGGCGGACAAGCCAAAACAGGAGATGACCTAGCTTGGATTGATACCATTAAAGCTAAGGCTGCTACAGTACTGCTTATTGGCGAAGCAGCACCAGCTTTTGCTCGGAGATTAAGCGATCGCTGTTACAATAATTATCTGATCGTCGAAACTATGGAAAATGCTGTTAAACAGAGTCTTGCTTTGGCTCAAAAACAACAGGCAAAGGTAATCTTGCTCTCCCCCGCCTGTGCTAGCTTCGATCAATATCTTAGCTTTGAAGACAGAGGTAATCATTTTCGCCAACTATGTTTAAAGTTGCAGTAAACACACCGTAACCTAAAGTATGGATTGAATGTCTTTAATCGCTTCTACTTCTGCTTCTTCGTTGGTAATCGTTCATTTCCCCCTCCTAAAAAACCAGAAATCAAAGACAAATAATTTTCATTCCAGCAATTTGATGTATGCTATGAATCATGGCTGGACTAGACAAAGACGATCTTAAACAAATGAATCGGAGCTACTTCCAATC